>DATEGR010000349.1:0-12666 GCA_035279985.1 Verrucomicrobiia bacterium | reverse complement strand
TGGTCCCGCCAGTTTGCGGACGATTTTGCGAAATCGGGCCTCACCCAATACATCACCCAGCACGATTATCCCGGCGGAGACAGCCGCCGCGCTACCAATGTCGTCGCCGCCCGCGACAAGATGCTGTCGCCAACCTGGCTTAATCATTATGAAAAGTTTTACAACGCGTTTGCGGCCAATGCCTTGTCGAACGGGCTGCCTTATCGGTATGACGAAGCGAACAGTTTTTATGACGGCGGGGCAAAGGATGTCAGTGACACCTTCGCCTCGGCACTTTGGGGGCTCGACTTCCTGCATTGGTGGGCTGCGCATGGTGCCAGCGGCATTAATTTTCATACCGGCGACAAGGTGGCGGCCCGCGACATGAACAAGCCGTGCCGCTATGCCGCGTTCTGGACTTCGAGCCAGGGATACAACGTCCATCCCATCGGCTACGGCATCAAGGCGTTTGACCTGGGCGGACATGGCAACACCCTGCCGCTGATGATTTCCGATACGGCCGGCCTCGATCTGACTGCGTACGCTGTTCGCAGCGATGGCGGGAAATTGTTCGTGACCATCATCAACAAGGAACACGGCGCGGATGGACGCAGCGCAGACGTGACCGTTAACGCCATGGGTACGAGTGGACGCGGCCAGGTCATTTTTTTGAGCGTGCCCAACGGCGAGGTGGCGGCAAAAAGTGGTATGACCCTGGGCGGGGCCTCCATTGAAGATAACGGACCGTGGCATGGGGAATGGACGCCACTCAAGGCGAATGGGACGAATCAGTGCCGTGTGATTGTGCCCGCTGCTTCGGCGGCGGTTGTCCAACTCCCGCTCAAATGAATACCGCCACTCCCTGGAAAGCTCTCAAGCACTTTCCAATATGACGTTTGCATATTGAATTGTGTCTCCCGTGCGGATCAGGCCGATGGCGTGCGGGACGCGTTTTTTGAACTCCACGTGCGGCTCGTGCTTTAACTCAACTCCGCGCAGCGCGGCGGCAAAAGCGTTGCGGGCCTGGTCGTGATTGTTTTTCAAAAATTCCTCGGCCATCCAAGCCCTGCCAGCCTGGAAGTTCTGGCGGACCGCCGCCAGAACCTGCAACACGGTCGGGACATCGTCAATCAGCGAGATGTCCACGGTCTCAATCATCGGCCAGAACGGAAACCCGCGGTCGGCAATGACCAGGGTATTGGTGTGTCTTACCCGGCTTAACAGGGAGTTGATTTGGGGATTTAGAATTCCGGTTTTTAGCATGGCCTGGTTCCTCTCATTAAAACCCGCGCAAGTCGGTGCTGGATCGGTTGGGCAAACCCGGCGCGGGCACGCGCCGTAGCACAAGATATTCGATTCCGTTTTTCTGGCAATACTCGCGTTTGCCGCCCTGGTCGCCCTCCTCGTTCACGGCATAAATGTCCGGTTTAAGTTTCTGAATTTCCGGATCGGCGTCGAGCCAGCCCTCACCGCTGGAAATCAGCGCCTGCTTCACATATTTGATGGAACCGACCACATAACGACGCTCACCCTGCGGCAACAGCGGATGACCCCCACCTTTCAAAAGCCGGATGTTCGCGTCGTGGCCGACAATGACGTACAGGTCGCCGTAGGCGCTCACTTCTTCAAAGAAACGCGCATGCCCGCTGTGAAACCAGTCATAGCAACCGGTAACGACCACTTTCTTCCGGCCGGGCGCAGGCGGCGCCGCTCGAGGCTCGGGAAAACCTTTCAATTCGTCGGCCGCGAACACGCGATACACGAGGTTTCGTCCGCGACAATATTTTTCGCGATCCGGGCCGGCGGTGGGCGCCCGGTCCGCCCAGAGGTCAGGGTGCACCCCAATCCCGACCGGCAGTTCGCCGATTCCGGTCGCGATATCCGTCGGAATGACCCGGCTGACATGGCGAACGGCATTAAGCAGATAGATGCGCTCCACCAACGGGAATTTCGGCGCCTGGCCGGTCAATCTCTGCAATACTTCATCCGGCCAGAGCAGCACGTTCACTTCACCGAGATTCGCGGCTTCCTCAAGAAAACGCAAATCGCACGAGCGAAGGTCGTCAAAACCGCCCGAAACGATGACTTGTTTGGAATCACTCATCTGGAGGCGATGCGGATATTGACCTTGAACGCGCCGGGAACCGGTTCCTGGGAGGCGACGATCAGATAACCGCCACCACAACCGGAATACATGGCACCGGGATATTGCCGCTGATACGCTTTGAGCAGGGCCGGCAAATCCGGCCGCAGGAGGGGATGCCGGACGACATGCGGCAAGAGCGTTTCCCAGCATCTCATATTCAGGTTCAGCGAAGCACCGAGGGCTTCTACATCCATTTCGATAATGGCATCAAAACAGTCTTTTCCCGACTGGCCAAGACGCGCGATCCACTTTGGATCAAGGTTCTTTACACCGAGCGGATTGTAACCATCAGGCCGGGGCTCAACGGCAATCAGATGCAATACCTTTTCCAACCAGCGCGCCATGCGGGGCAAGTTGCAGGATTCGATGTGCAGCGGGAAAATCCCGCCCTGGACTTTGAAGCTGTAATCCAGCCGGTTGATGCCGGGATACACCAGGCCAATCATGTCCTGTGAACCGCTTGGCGCGAGCTTGCCTTTGTTTTCGGCTGCGTACAGTTCCCGGACCAAATCTTCCGGCGCACGGTTGGGCAGTTTCCCCCGCCAAATCCGCATGGCGACGGCGCGAGTACCGCTGGCGATGCCCGAACGGTCCATGGGGCGGAAATCCGGTTCGATCTGCACCACGACCATCGAACCGTGTGGCTCGGGGTTATGCCGTGAAACAAATGGCTGGTCAATCCAGCCGCCGGCCAGTTGCAGGCGGTTGGGAATAGACCCCAGCATCCTGGCTACGGGTAATCGAGGCTGGTATTTCATTAACCGATGCCGATGCGTTTGCCGGCCTTGCGCCGCGGATATTTTTTCTTGATCCATTTATAAGTAGTGGCCAGTCCTTTGTCCAACGGCGAGGTGGGTTCCCACAGCAAAACTTTTTATAAAGTTATTATCACATAACCACACTGCTATGGTCGCGCCATTATCTCAGAACGTGGTGGCTGGGGGCGGAATCGGCTCGAAATCTTTGACGAAAAACTTTCGGCGTAACTCGTTGACCGATACCAGGAACCCTGACAACGGCAATGTTATCAAGGGTATTTGGCCGTTCAAGAACTAATTGCCAGTACTCGCGACTATCCACTCACCATTGTTCAGACGAGTTCCAGTACCAATTTGGTGGAGGTCAAACCATCCATATATGTAGGGGCTGGAAGGATAGCATCAAGACGTCGAGCCAATGGCCGGATTAAACTGCCAAGAGTTTAAAAGCAGATAAATTTCTACTGGCGCAATCTGAAAAAGTGCGGTAGTCCGTCGGCGATGATCGGGTTTGTGTAGAAGTTGAACGCTCCGTGCACGTCCGCATAGGGCCCTGCGACGTTGGTGGCGGTCTGTAAAGTAAAGGCGTTCGGCCATGCCAGCACCACATTCGTGCCGCTTGGGGAAATATTCAAGGTCGGACCGACCGTGATTAAATTTGAAACATCATTGGCCGCGAACCAGGGGCGGGCCTCAGTGAGGACCGCACTGGTGAAACAATTCGTAAAGGTCACGTTGGCCGCGTGCCGGATATAATATCCATAAGCCGGCAGATTTCCCCACATGGTGTTTTCAGGATATTGGCCGGCGTATTCCGGAGGCGCCGCAGGAATGGAACCAACCCCACCAGCGAAGGAAATGTTCACATTGTCGAAAAGGAGGCTGTTCAACTTGTGGTCGACACCATTCGTGAAACATCCCGAAATGGGGCAACCCCGTGTATCTGTCATTCCCGAGCCGGTGATGTCCCGGTACATGATACCATTGATGCTGCCGACCGCCGCGCCGCTCCGGCTTCCGAGCATGACGAAGATGGCATTCTGACATGAAGAAAAATTGATCCGCTGAAAAGTAACCGCGTTAATGGCACCGCCGTCCACCGATTCGACGGCCATGGCGGAATGTGAGGTGTTCAGCACGGTGCAATCCTGGAACGTGATGTTGGTGAACGGCCCTTTGCTGGCGGTTCCGAACTTCAAACCATTGGATTGTGATTTGGTAATCAGACAATTCTCCACCAGGACATCGTTGACACCGCGTGAGTTGCCGCTCTTGAGGCAGATGGCATCGTCGCCCGAGTCAATGGTGCAATTGGCAATGGTCACGTGCCAGCAATCCACGACGTCGCAACCATCGCGGTTTCCGTTCAGGCCGTCGTCATTGACGGTCAGGTTGCTGATCGTCAGGTGGTCGGATTGCATGTTGACCACGGACCACATTGCAGCATCCACGACGTTGAGGTTTTGGATGTTCACCTGATTGCACAGCGCCGTCCAGATGGAGATGGGCCGGGTGGCCTCGACGCCGGAGGTAAAATTATTGCGTCCATTTCCATTGATGATGCCCCCGCCGGTAATGGTAACATTGGTGCAGCTTTGCGCGTAAACCAGAGCCAGGTCACAGTTGTTCTGCTGGCTGTTGTTGGCGGGTGGATTGAGAACCGGATAATCGCTGCTCGAACCGCTGCCCAGCAAGGTTGCCGTCGGATCGATATAAAGTGTCATATTGTTCTTCAAAAAAATCGTGCCGGACAGAAAAGTCCCGTTGTGCAGCCATACGAACCCGCCCGGCGGACACGCATTGATCGCCACTTGAATCGCGGCGGTGTCTTTGGTTGTTCCATTTCCGGTAGCGCCGTAGTTTTTGACATCCTGCCACAACGAATTGGTCTGAATCGTGTTGAAGCTGAAAGTGTTGGTCGCGCTGTTGCCATAGACATCCACGGCTATGATGGTGCCATTATAGGAAACGTTGGTCGCCAGCGGTGTTGTGTTGGTCGCGAGCAGTTGTTGCGTCGCGTCGTTGGTGTTGAAGGTGAGAGCCTGCGTGACACCATTGAGCAGCAACGTGACATACGCACCGGAGACAGCGGAAGCCGAATCCACTTCAAAGGAAATATTGTTGGTCGGGTCGACGAAGATTGATCCGTCGGCCGGTTGGACGTTGACGATCACCGGCGGGACGAGCGAGGGGGAGACGATTTGCATCCGGTTGTAATTCTGATCTCCGCCGCTGGAACCGCTGCCGGCGGTTTGATTGGCAAAGAGCGCCACGCTGTCAACCGTCGAGCCGGGTATGCCTGCGAGCGGCTGGCCATCGAGAAACGCAAGCACGGCATTGTTGGTTGCGCTCCGGATGACGAAGCGATACGTGTCGTTCGGTTCCAGCGTGAATTCGCAGTTCAGACCGGTGGCGTTCACGTGGCCCCCGGCCGCATTCCCATAACCTGCGGCGAAAGGGAGGCCAATGGCCGTGGTGCCGCTGCCGTCCTTGATCAGGTAGGAATCCGTGCCGCCGCCGGCATAATAGAACTCGAAGCGGTAGCCGGTTTCGTAAGCGGTCACGCTGCTGGTCGGGTTTCCGTTGCGCAGGACGAATCCGGCGTAATTCGTCGCGCCGGAACCGATTCCCTCTGACATCCATTGGAGTTTGAAAACCACGTTGGTCGTCAAGGAAACGGCAAAACCGCGATAAGCCACCGTGCGATTGCCGCCCGCAGGAGCGGCGCCATTGGCGTAAATGCCCCAGGAACAATTGGTGTAAGCCGTGCCACCAACATTGGTGGTCGAGGCGATGGCATAGCCGTTGTTGAGATACCAGCCCCGGTAGCCACCCCCGCTGAAAGTATTTGTGGCCAACACCCAGGGAGCAAATCCGAATCCCTGGTTCGCTCCATTGATCCAGTTGGCGGTCTTGAAGTATGCCGCCGCGTCGTCGTAAGCATTGATTTGAGCCGGCGCAGGACATGCAAACGCGAAGATCGCCATGGCGGCGGCAACAAAAGGTCTTACCGTTGTGAACCTGGGTGGTTTCATATGTGTAACGTGACATCCCCAGGCAGGCAACGTGACTCGCCTGGCCAAGTCGGACAAGACTTCGGGTGACTGCCGGAGGGTGTTCGCAACCCGGTTCAACGCCGGTTCCGCGCACGGCAATTGAAGACGAACCGGCCTACTTCTGCCGACGACGGAACAGGATCAGGGACAATCCACTCAAGCCCGCCAAGGCCAGTGTTCCCGGTTCGGGCACCGAACTGATCGTGTATTGATCAAGCACGGTCTCGTTGAATTGGGCGGTGCCGCTGTAGGTGGCTTGAATCGGCCCTTGGACTACGAGTGAATCATAGGCGGTCTGACCGGCGCTGGTGCCAGTGCTGTCAATGTCGAAATCGAAACTTGATCCCGGAGTGAGGTTCAGATTTGAGAGATCACTCAAGGGAACCGTGAGGGTAAACTCATTTGGAGTGCTGGTTGAGGGCTGCATGCTTATCGGCTCGCCGCTGGCCACGTTTTCGATTTGAGTCCAACTGCCGCCGCTGTAAACCCAGTCGTTAAAGCCGAAGCTGGTGAACGGGCTGCTGGCAGATCCGGAGCCACCTGCCCCATACGCTCCAATCCAATCCGTCATTCCGCCGAAGGAGCTGTCGATGGATATGGCGCGGCTCCATGGATTTCCGAAATCGGCGCTGGCGGAGGTGTCCCCACCAGCGGAAGGATTGCCGGAGGTGATGGCCATGACATAATTGAAACTGCCCTGAGTTTCAAGGTTGCCTGTCGGACTGAGAGCGATGGTGATGTAAAGATTGTTCGCGTCATTGGCGATGGTAGCATAGGAGATATCGCGTCCCTTGTTGGAGCTCCCCTGCCCGTCGCCCAGCACATCGGTGTACGTCGTTCCACTGGTGCCCGACTGGTATATGGTGCCGCACATCGCCGAAGAGACGGCAAAAAGCAGAACACTAAATCCGACTGCGAAGCTTTTGGACTTATTCCCAATTTTCATAGTTTTACAATTTTGAGTTTCAGTTTTTCTCTTCCTGATGGGGGAGAATCACGCTTTACTTTACGTGACGTGGGAGAACCTGCCTAGCCCCCAAAAACTGGGGGATTTTGGTTTTTCGTACCCTGGCGCGGCTACAAAATGCCAATCCTGCCGGTCGGGCAGCTCATTTTCCTGCAAAACCGCAATGTCCTGGGTTAAGAAAGACCTCTGCCGTTCAGGGGGAACGGGAACTAATGCGCCGGGGTGTGCTGCGCCAACCAGGCCATGTCCGCATTCTGGGTGTATGTTCCAGTGATCCCGGGATAATGAACATATCTGACCGGAACGAGGAAGGGGCTGGTCGTCCATTGATGAACCTCCGCATGTCCGTCAGCAAAAGAAATTCCGCAGCCACCACCCAGATAGCTTGAAGGGACTTCGATCAGTAATCCCGTTCCATTCGTTGCCCGAGGATCGTTGTAAAAAATTCCATCGTCTATGCTGTCAGGATGTTCATTGATAAACACCCAGCTCTTGCTCGGACCGGGGAAACGAAATTGGCTCATCTTCGCAGCGAAAAAGAACGGGTTTAAACCCGACAGGCTTGACGGAGGTTTATAACCGCCCTTGCCATTGTCAGCAGGGTGGTTCCATCCATCGCCACCCACCGCCGCGTCCATGGCCACACTCCGGGGACGATGATTGGAAATTTTCCCGAACCCCGCTGCGATTTGCAGGGGGGATAAATAGTTGTCTCCCGGTGACGTATATATCTTGTATTGCCCGGCACAATAAGGGGCAAGTTGGTTGGTCGTCAGGTAAGTCAGATTGGTATTGTTCGGAGAGATACTCCAATCCATGTGACATTGCATGGGAATCCACGACTGAGTGCCGTGGACGGCTGCTGACTGATCGGCATTGAGCACCAACGTATCGTTGTGATCGCGTGGATACAGATACCAGGCCTGGGTCAGCTGCCTTTTGTTGCTCAGGTCGGCAGTAATCAGCACCTTCACCCTGGTGTCGGCCAAGGCCGGCAACAACATCGCGGCCAGGATGGCTATGATGGCAATGACCACCAACAACTCAATCAAGGTGAAGCCATCGGTGCCGTGTTTGACTTTATTTTGCGTTTGCAGATACGTGGCGGTTTTCCCGCCAAAACCGGAATAATTGTTCCTGAATTATATTGCCGAAAATATCCAAAGGCAAAGTGTAATTACCGGTGGACCGGAGGTAACGGGTATGATTGACCCCATTGACCTCATCCTGGTTGCCGTTTTCAGAGGATCGGGAACTAATGCGCCGGGGTGTGCTGCGCCAGCCAGGCCATGTCCGTGTTCCGGGTATACGTTACTCCACCGGTTCCCGGCTGCTTGGTATATTTAACGGGAACGAGGAACGCGCTGGTTGTCCACTTATGAACTTCCGCATGTCCGTCGGCAAACGAAATTCCACAGCCGCCGCCCAAATAGCTTGAGGGCAGTTCGATCAGCGATCCCGTTCCGTCGGTTGCCCGGGGATCGTCGTAAAAAATTCCATCGTCGATGCTGTCAGGATGTTCATTCATAAACACCCAGCTCTTGCTCGGGCCGGGAAAATGAAATTGGCTCATCCTGGCGGCAACAAAGAAGGGGTTAAGCATCGGAAGCGAGCCTGAGCTCGGTGGTTTGGCGCCACTACCCGATCCGCCCACGGGGCCGCCCACCGCCGCATCCATGGCAATACTCCGGGACCGATGGTGGGCAAGCACGCCAAAATGCAGGATCAGCTGAAGGGGGGAGAGAAAGTTATCGCCCGGCGACGTATAGAGTTTATTCTGGCCGGCACAGTAAGATCCCAGTTCATTGGTCCTCAGGAATGTAATATTTGTGTTGTTCGGAGAGGAACCCCAATCCATGTGACATTGTCCGGGAATCCACGACGGAGCTCCATTGACGGCCGTTGACTGATCGGCATTGAGTACCAACGTGTCGTTGTGATCCCCGGGATACATGTACCAGGCCAGGGTCAACTGCCTTTTGTTGCTCAGGTCAGCAATGATCTGCGCCCTCACCTTCGCTGCAGACAAAGCCGGCAACAACATCGCGGCCAGGATGGCTATGATGGCAATGACCACCAACAACTCAATCAAGGTGAAGCCGTCGGTACCGTGTTTGACTTTATTTTGCGTTTGCAGATGCGTGGCGGATTTCCCGCCCGAACCGGAGTGCGCTCCGGTACTGGGCGGTTCGTTTAACGGTCTCGGTCGATCAAAATCAAAACGGATTGGCCAACCGGAAGTAACTTGCACCTGCACCGACCGGATATTTCGTCGCGTTTTGAGCATCGGTGCCGGGCAGATTGGTCCATGCGCCGGAAGTCAGGTTCGATGACAGCTGCAATTGGACACCCGGACGGCCCAACCAGGTGATCGGCACGTTGCCGCCGGACTTCGGTCCGATAGCCAGACTGCCGAATGACGGTTCCTGGACCATGTTGCCGAAAACATCCAGCGGCAAGGCGTAGTTGCCGGTGGACCGGATGTAGCGGACATGATTTATTCCATTGGCTTCGTCCTGGTTGCCGTTGATGGAATATTGATAGGAGAGCGTCACCGGGTATCCTGCCGGAATCGGGACTGTGATCGTGTAGATTTCGCTGCCCACCGGGTTATTGGTCATCAGAAAATTCCCCAGCGGGTTGCCGGCAGGATTGTTGGTCCAGGGATCAAACGAATAGTTTCCCAACGCGTTGGTCACATCCAATCCGTTAAGATAAACGCTGTCCACGCCCTGATTGAACACATGGAGGTCCGTTCCCACCGCGTTCGTCATGCTGACGCTGAAGGTCACATAATTGGTCAGCGGCGGGGCTGGCAGCACTGAGTGAGTAGACCGGTCATTGAAATAAACCGCAGGCAAAGTCAAGTTGGTGCCGGTAACGCTGGGCATAACAAATTCCCGATTGGGGAGGAGGATACCAACGGAAGGATTGCCCGGGTAGGTATGGGCGGGATTGTTTTCGTAATTGCCACTGACGTAGCCGAATTTGAATTGTGTCGTGGCCCCATATCCATTGGTGATAAAGATCGTCGTGCTGTAGATGTTGGTGTTGGGGGCGCCGGGATTATTCGTGCAGATGTTTAGCCCGGTCGTATCCCAGTTATTGAAGTCCCCGCTCAAGCGAACCTGTTGATTGCCCATCGCGCCGCTCCACGTTTGAGCACTCATATCCACCGAAAAGGTGATCGAGTTTGTGGCGATCGGCGCATAGGGCTGATCGCTGAAAAAGACAATCGGGTTCGTTGGATTATCGGTCAGGAAAAAGAAACGGTTGTGGCTGTTTTGCGCATCGCCGTTAAGATTGCCGGGGGACTCGTATTTGGCCGTTGGCTGGATGATATATTTGAATTGCGCGTTCTGTCCCGGTGAGCCGGCAATGAGGTTGGCCAGAAATCCGACATACACATTGGAAGTCACCAAACCAAACTGATTGGTTCTTAAAATAGTGGGATCATTGGTCAAAATGTTGCCGCTGGGGGTAGTGCCCTGGCCAAAACCGAAATTATTGCCACTGCCCAGACTGCCATTGACCTGCACCGTTTGCGTTGCGGGATTGAAAGTCCCAAGGGCAATTTGCTGTGACATATCCACCTGGAACCAGGGATTGGCGACCGTGAACTGCTGCGGGGATACGTTCAGCCCCTGGTCACCGAAAAACTGAACAGGCAAAACCAGACTCTGCTGGCCGCCGCCTGCCGGAAGCAGTGTGACCCGGTTATCGTTGTAAGTCGCTGTTGTTTCATACCCGTTCGCGGCGGGGGCGCTGGCGCTAATCCCGGGCGAATAAAATTTATATTGCATTTGAGCGCCGTTGGTGTCGTTGGTGTCATCATACGTTCCCAGATATAGATTGGTATTGCTCCCCGCAGGATTGTTGGTCAACAGGAACCCCGGGCTATTGGTAAAGGGAGCCGCTCCAAAGTTGTTAAACGTCCCCCGCGCATAAACCGCGCTCACCCCATTGGTGAAGAATGAATTTTGAACCTGATAAGTCATATCACACTGAAAGGTGATGAGTGTATCTGCGCGAACTGACCAGGGGATGCTCAGCAACAGCCCGGCAAAAAACATGAATAAAATCACGGCAGTCTTGGTCTTCATAGGATAAATGGTTAAGGTGTTCTTACGGATGTTAATTTAAGCGTGTACTTCATGTACCGCCTAGCCCCCAAAAACTGGGGAATTCCTGGCGTCCGGACAGCCCTGCCGGAAGATCCGGATTTATTGGTTATGCAGCGTTGACTGGCCGGAACCGACTTTTAACGATTCTCAGGTTGCGCCGGCTTTTGCGTCCTCGGCTCATCCGGCCGGGCTGTACTGCCCGCCTCACCACAGCGGAAATGCGATTCAAATCCGCCATAAAATGTCCTGCCGGAATTTGCGGTGCGCGCCGTGTCACCAAGGTGCACGGTGACCATCGTTTGTGGTTGGAACCCGGGACTTTCCGGTGTGAACCTGACTTCATCGCGCGCGGGCGACCAGAAAAACGCGCCCTTTACCGGGGGCTCCGTCGAGAAAGCGTGTTCGACGCTGGCCGTGTCCATCGGCTGGCTGAAACGAATCGCAATCGGCGCGGTTGGCGGAATTTCCCTGGCGTCGTGCCCAGGCGATATGGCGGTCACCACCGGGTCGAGTGGGCGAAGTTCGGATAGGGCGACGAAGATTTTTGCCGACGTGCCCGGCACGACGAGAGGTGGTGTTTGTCCGCCGGCAGGCATGATGATGGATTCATTTTCGTCGAGTAAGTTGACCAATCTTGTTCCCGCTGAATACGTCATCGAACATGCCGGCAGGATTTGGTTCGTCTCCGCCGTGTTGAAAACCACGAACACTTCCTGCGGGCCAAGCCGCCGCGTGTAGGCGAGCAGGCCGGGACCGGCGGCGCTGCTCCACAAATTGGATTGTACGCCAATTTGCAGGGCCGGATAAAGCCGGCGGAAATTGTTCAGCCGGGCGACAAATTGAAACAACGGATTTGTCATGTTGAAGTTGTCGCCGCGCGAAGGTCCCCACTCGAATTGTCCGGCAAACATGTCTTCGCGGTCCCACGGGTCTTTGCCGCCGTTAAACGCCTGTTCCGTGCCGTAATATAAACTCGGAATGCCACGCGCGGTGTAGAGAAACACCAGCGCCACCTTGAGCCGGTCGGTGGTCGCGCCGGCTATGCTCAAAAACCGCGGCTGGTCGTGGTTATCCAGGAATGTCACCAGTTGATTTTGCGCTGCCGGGTCGTAATTCGCCGCGACCGCGCGATAATGCTCTGCGATTTGTTCCGTACTGCCGGTCGCCCCGGCGAAGGTGGAATTGACTCTGAAATAGAGCGGGTAATCCAAAACCGAATCCAGTTTGAACGGCCCTTGCGGACGGCCACCAGTGCCACCCATCGTGCCGGTGTAGGAGCCGCACTTGGCATCGGAATGATCCAGTACTTCGCCGAACATGAAAAAGTCCGGCTTGCCGTGCGCTGTTGCGAATGCGCGGATGGCCGGGCACCATTCCTGCCAGAATCCCATCTCGACATGCTTGGCGGTGTCAATGCGGAAGGCGTCGAAGCCCGCCTGCCTGATCCAATACTCGTAAATCCTTGTCATCTGCGCCCGAACGTAGGGTGTTTCTGTCCGAAAATCATCGAGACCGCTCAACTCGCCCAGCTCGACCTGAACCGGATCATGGTAATCCTGGATAAAACCGTTGTTGTGAAACAGATGGGTGAGGGATGGGTTGGTGGCATTGAGATCAAATGGCGGAGGGTATTGTC
>DATEGR010000348.1:0-4984 GCA_035279985.1 Verrucomicrobiia bacterium | reverse complement strand
TATTAAATCCGGCCAGTGTGCGCATTTGACTTTTGCAGAACTTCCGAAATTTGGATTTGGACTTTTCTTGCTCATTCGGATTTAGTCGTTAATCGTTTATCCATGAGTATTGTAACCAAAACCGGCGACAGTGGGACGACGGCGTTGATGTATGGCCGGCGTGTTCCCAAAAATCATCCACGGGTCGAAGCCTATGGCACCGTGGACGAGTTGAATGCCGCGCTGGGCCTGGCACGGGCGACGGCCGGGGAGGATTTTGTCCGCGAAAATCTGCTGGCCATTCAGAACGACCTGGTGGTGTTGATGGGTGAGCTGGCGGTGTTGCCGGAGGATTTGTCGCGTTATGTGAAGGATGGTTATTCGGCGGTTGCGCCGGAGATGACCGCAAAGCTCGACGCGCTGGTCCGGGAAATCGAGGCGCAGGGGGTCAGTTTCAAGGGTTGGGCGACGCCGGGTGCGACCATGAATTCTGCGGCGCTGGACGTGGCACGAACGGTTTGCCGCCGGGCGGAACGGCGTGTTTGCAAGTTGCAGGAAGCGGGCGAATTTAAAAATGCCGAAATCCTTATTTACCTCAACCGCCTTTCCGACCTGCTGTGGCTGATGGCGCGCAGGGTTGAAACGAAAGAAGATTCGGAAAAAAGGTGATTTTCAACCTCGAATGAAAATGGTGAACAACTCGCCTTTTACGCATCTTATGGATTTGAGTTGAAACCGTTCTGCGTTGGCCAGACGTTTGAATCCACGACCGTCCGCAATCGTCGGCGCGTGGCGGCCGCCGAAAACTTTCGGGCAAATTGTGAGGTGAAGTTCATCCACCAGGCCCGCGCGAAACAGGGCATCATTCAATTCGCCACCCCCTTCGCAGAGCAGCCGTTTCACGCGCCATTGCTTCCACAACCACCGGAGCGCGGCCCGGAAATTGATTTCCTTCCGGCCGCAGATTTTCACCACGTCAGCCAGCGCCCGCAGCTGCTTGAGCCGGCCTTGATTGGCGCGGTGCGTGGTGAGGATGAGGATGGGCGAAAAGCGATGCTGGAACACCTTGGCGCGGGGATTGACCGAACCGGAGCGGCTGACAATCACGCGCAAATTAAACTCCGCCAAACCGCGTTTGAGCCGCTGTCGCCGGAACTTCGCCGGGCCGGGCCCCAGATTAATGGGGGCGGAATCCACCGTGCGGGCGCCGGCCATCACGGCATCTGCCGTCGCCCGCAAGGCGAGCAGGTGCTCGTGATCCCGCGCGCTGGTGAACGACGACACTGCGCGATTGGCCGTCGCAATTTTTCCGTCCGCCGTCATCGCCATGTTCACCAGCACGAAAGGCAGCCTGGATTCTTTGGTTTTCCACTTTGAGTTCACAGGCATTTCAACTTAGGGCCAAAAGACCAAAACGGAAACCTAAAGAATAAGCATCGCGTCGCCATAACTGTAGAAACGGTAACGTTCACGAATCGCTTCCGCGTACGCGGACAAAATCATTTCGCGTCCCCGCGTTTCACCGGGCGCCGCAAAGGCGCTCACCAGCATCAGCAGCGTTGAACGTGGCAAATGAAAATTTGTCAGCAGTCCGTCCACAATTTGAAATTGAAACGGTGGATGTATGAAAATGCCCGTTTTTCCTGCGTTTTTTGCAAGTTTTCCGCCATTCTGCGCCGCGACGCTTTCCAACACCCGCACGGTGGTCGTGCCGGCCGCAATGACGCGCCGCCCGGCGGCTTTCGCTTCATTCACCGCGCGCGCGGTTTCTTCATCCAGCTCAAAGCGCTCCTCGTGCATTCGATGCGCGGCCAGCACTTCGGTATGGACCGGCAGGAATGTCCCGGCGCCAACGTGCAGCGTGACGAAACAAACCTGCACGCCCCGGTCGCGGATTTGTTGCAGCAATCCCGGTGTGAAGTGCAGCCCCGCAGTCGGCGCGGCAATCGAGCCATCGTTCCTGGCATAGACGGTCTGGTAACGTTCCCGGTCTTCACGCAGCTCGTCCGCATTCGCCCGGGTAATGTAAGGCGGCAGCGGAACTTCCCCGATCCGCCCGAGTTCGTGGCGGATGTCCGGGGCGCCGGAAAATTGCAGCCGCCGGTGGCCTTCCACGTTTATTCCGAGCACGGTGGCGCGGAGGTTGGTGACGTTGCCATTTGCGTCATGGAGAACGATTTGCGTGCCGACGCGGGCGCGTTTGGCGGGACGCAACATTGCCCACCAATCGTTGCCGGCATTCTCCTCCAGCAACAGAATTTCGAACTGACCGTTGGAGCCGGCATTCTGGCCGCGCAACCGGGCGGGAATGACCCGCGAGTTATTCAACACCAGCAGGTCGCCCGCGCGGATGAATTCCAATACGTCGCGAAATTTCCGGTGTTCGACCTGCCCATTCACCCGATGCAGCACCAAAAGCCTCGATTCATCGCGCCGGGGGGCGGGATGTTGCGCGATCAATCCGGGTGGCAGGACAAAGTCAAAATCAGCAGTTCGCATCGGGCGCCAAGCTTAACAAGACGCCGGTGGTTAAAACAGGATGACATTTTTCGCCTGGATTTGGGCAAAATCGGGTTGTGAATAACTTCTGAATAACCCCAAAAATTTTAGGTGAATTTGTGTTGACTCTAGTGGGGTAAAGTGGTTAAAAATGGGTCGTTGTGGGAAGAAATGGTCGTTTGGTTTTTCCCTGGGGATAAATGGGTAGCGCAAAAAACATAGAGCCGTCCTACTACAATTCGCGCTTTCGGCATGGCGTGGATGAGAAAAGACGTGTGCAAATTCCGGCCAAATGGAGACCGCAAAAGGCGGCCGTGGAGCTGACGCTCATCCTTTGGCCACGGGAGGGAGTCGGGGCCTGTGTGCGTGTCCTGCCGCCGTCGCAGATGGCGAAGTTGATGCAGTCCATTGATGAAATGCCGAACAGCGACCCCAAAAAGGCCGTCTTGAAACGCATCATCGGCAGTGATTCGGCGCAGGCGAGTGTGGACAAGGCCGGGCGGATTTGTCTGCCCGACGAAATGGCGCGCGGAGCAGGCATTAAAAACGACGCGGTGCTGGTGGGGTTGCTGGACCGCTTTGAGATTTGGAATCCGGACCGTTACGAAAAGGTTCAGGCGGCCGACGCGGCGTTGGCGCCCGATGCCTTCAAATTGATGGAATAAAAACTATGAATCTTGGAAAATTATTGGCTGCCGGAAGAAGCATCATCGGTGGACGCGGAGAGATTGCCTACCGCATCAGCGACCGCGCCTATGTGCCAAAATTCATTTCACCCAAAAATCCGTTTGCGCCTGCCGTCAAGGCGGAGCCGGCACCGAAGGCGGAAACAGCGCCGATTAAAAAGAAACCTGCGTCCGATGGGACCAAGACCCAAAAATTGCCGAGCTTGGCGAAGGCCCTTCCTCGTCAGCAAAGCTGGGTCAAGAAATTAAATCCCATTTCCATCTGGCGCGGTTCACGTCCGCAATTGCCGCCAACGGCACAACCCCCCCTGCAAGCCGAGCTTTCCCTGGACCGGGTGAAGGTTGTGCACAACGATCTGACTGACGCGGATGTGGAGATTGTTCCGATTAAATCACGGACGTCGCCCGAGCCGGAGACGCCGATTTTGCCGCCGGCCAATAATGGAGATTCCTGGAGCCGGTTGGGCGCGAAAATTTTTGGAGCAAAAGCAGCCTGAATTAAAACCAATGCGCAGTGCCCGATTTCGTTCACAGACCGGTGATGGTGGCGGAGGTGCTGGACGCACTGAAGCCCAGGCCGGGCGGCCGTTACGCCGACGGCACGGTCGGTGGGGCTGGACACGCGGCGAGCATCCTGAACGCGAGTTCGCCGACTGGATGGCTGTATGGGTGCGATCGCGATGGCGCCGCGGTTGAGGCGGCGCGGGCGCGGCTGGCGGAATTTGCCGGTCGATTCGAGATCCGCCAGGGCAATTTTGCAGAATTGGCCGGGTGGATTCCAGCCATGAGTTGCGACGGCGTGTTGCTGGATTTGGGCGTGAGTTCGCCGCAACTGGATTCGCCCGGACGCGGGTTCAGTTTCCAGCACGACGGTCCGCTGGACATGCGGATGGATGTGCGGCAGTTGCTGACCGCGGCGGATTTGGTGAATGGTGTGAGCGCCAGCGAACTGGCGGGAATCTTTTGGGAGTTTGGCGGTGAGCGCGATGCGCGGCGGCTGGCGAATGCCATCGTCAAGGACCGGCAGCGACGAAAGTTTGAAACGACGGGGCAATTGGGGGATTTGCTGGAGCGGTTGGCGCCGCGGCGTGGCAAAAAGACGCACCCGGCCACAAAGGTTTTTCAAGCGCTGCGGATCGCGGTGAATGATGAAATTGGTTCTTTGAAACCGGGGCTGGAGGCGGCGGTGAAAATACTGAAACCCGGCGGGCGGCTGGCAGTCATCACCTTTCATTCGCTGGAAGACCGGGTGGTGAAGGATTTCGGGCGTGCCCGGGCGCGGGATTACACGTTCACCGGTGGAGTGGATGTTCCGGAGTTGCGCACCGCACGCGCGCCGGAATTAAAATGGGTGGCGCGCAAGGCAATCAAGCCAGGCGAGGTTGAGTTGGCGGAAAATCCGCGCAGCCGCAGCGCGCAGTTGCGGGTGCTGGAGAAAATTTGAAAATCGTTCTCGTCCGCGCCGGAATCGGGCGATGCAATCGAGGATGAGAATGGGGCGAGCAGGAATTTGAAATGGCAAAAAATCGAAGAAATCAGTCGGCGGCGATCCGGTTTGGTCCGGCGCTGAAGGCATTGTTTTTGTGCCTGGTGATTGCCGGGCTGGCGGTGGGCTACGTCTGGCAGAAAGGCCAGATTTTCCAGCTCGGCCGGCAAATTACGTCGTGTGAAAGCCGGTTGATACAATTGCGCGATGAGAATCAAAAGTTGAGCGATCAACTCGCGGTGCTGAATTCGCCGGTGATGCTGGATCAGCGGGTGCACGAATTAAACCTTGGCCTGGTGGCCGCACAACCGACTCAGATTTACCGGTTGATTGA
>DATEGR010000347.1:0-3658 GCA_035279985.1 Verrucomicrobiia bacterium | reverse complement strand
GTTCAACGCGGTGAAAAAAAAGTCACATTGAGCGTCACCCCGGTAGTTGATCCCGGGACGAAGTTCGGCCAGATCGGTGTCATGCTCGGCACGGATTCGACGCAGGTTTACGTCGTTCAAAAGCCGGGGCCGTTGCCCTGGCAAAATGTCGGCGGCGTGCTGGAACAGACTTACATGGTCATCAGCGCGCTCGTCCATTCCCACGAAACCGGCGTGGGCGCCAAGGATTTGGCCGGGCCGGTCGGGATTCTCACCATGCTCGCGGTCGAAGTGAAGACCGACTATCGCCTGGCGCTCAATTTCCTGGTTTTGTTGAACATCAACCTTGCCATCATCAATCTCCTGCCCATTCCCGTTCTGGATGGAGGACATATCCTGATGGCGGTCGTTGAAAAAATCCGGCGCCGGCCAATGAACGTGAAACTTGTGGAATACGTCACCACCGCCTTTGCTGTGATGCTGATTTCCTTCATGCTTTATATCACGGTCTTCGGCGATATCAAACGGCTGTCATTCTTCCGCGCCATGTTCGACAACACCGCGAAAATCGAGCAACCGACTGCGCCCGCTGCGTCCAACCCGGCGCAGGTTAAATAATCCATGCGCTACTGCGAATCACCGTATTTTTACCGGCGGCGCAAAACGCGTGAGGTTGTCATCGGCGACCCGAACCACGGCGGGGTGGTCATCGGCGGCCAGCATCCGGTCGTCAGGCAGTCCATGCTCACCTGCGACACGATGGATACCGCTGAGTGCGTACGGCAGACGCTCGAACTGGTCGCCGTCGGCTGCCAGCTCGTCCGCATCACCGCGCCCACGGTAAAAGACGCGGCCAATTTGCAGAATATCGTCGCCGAATTACGCCAACAAAATTGCCTTGTCCCGATTGTCGCCGACATTCATTTCAAACCGGACGCCGCGATGGAAGCGGTGAAATGGGTCGAAGTCGTGCGCGTGAATCCCGGTAATTATGCCGACTCGAAGAAATTTGCGACCAAGGAATACACGGACGAGCAATATGCCGCCGAGTTGAAGCGCATCGAGGAGAAATTCACACCGCTGGTGCGGGAGTGTATCCGGCTGAAACGCGCGCTGCGCATCGGCACCAACCATGGTTCGCTGAGCGACCGCATCATGAACCGCTACGGTGATACGCCGCTGGGCATGGTCGAGAGCGCGCTGGAGTTCGCCCGCATTTGCCGCCGGCACAACTTCCACAATTTCAAATTCTCGATGAAGTCGTCCAATCCCAAGGTAATGATTGAGTGTTACCGGCTGCTCGTGGCGCGGCTGGAACAGGAAGGCCCGGACTGGAATTATCCGATCCACCTCGGTGTTACCGAGGCCGGCGAGGGCGAGGACGGCCGCATTAAATCCGCCATCGGCATCGGTTCCCTGCTCTGCGACGGCCTGGGCGACACCATCCGCGTTTCCCTCACCGAAGATTCGCCGCGGGAAATCGAAGTTTGCCGTGATTTGCTGGCGCAGGTCGCTTCGTTGACTGTAGCAGCGGACGTCAGTCCGCTCCAACCGAACGAAGATCAGAGCCGACTAACGTCGGCTGCTACATTTCCTTTTGACCCGTTTCATTTCGAGCGCCGTGAAACGCCGGAAATTGAACTGGCCGACGGCGTGAACTGTGGCGGTGAACAACTCATCCGTGTCGTTGTCACCCGGGCGACGTGGGACAAGGTTGCCCCGAAGGTTCGGCCCAAAGATGACGTGAAACCGGAAGCGGTTTATGAAGATTTGAATATTGCCGAGATCGACCCGACCCGGGATTTTGAAATAAATTGCGAGACACAGTTGGTTACGGTGAAGGATGGTGCAAAGTTGCCGGCCATTACCGCCTTTCGCTTGTTGGCGGCCAAACTCAAACGGTTGGGCCGGAATAATCCGATTTTGCTGAAGGATACCCTGTGCTCGAACGGTAGCCGCCGAGGTAACGAGGCGGACCCGTCCGTTTCAAAGAATCCGCCTCTTCACGCCGGCGGCTGCGAGGTGCTGGAACCCAGGGTCGCCCTGCTCCGCGCGTCGGTGGTCATCGGCTCGCTGCTGGCGGACGGCATCGGTGACGCGATTCTGATTCGTGGCGAATCCGGTGGCGGCCAATCACTCCGGCTGGCTTACAACATTTTACAGGCGGCGGGGTGCCGTTCGTTCAAAACCGATTACGTCGCCTGCCCGTCGTGCGGCCGGACCTTGTTCAATCTTCAGACGGTGACAGCGCGCATCAAGGCGCGGACGGAGCATTTGAAGGGTGTAAAGATTGCCATCATGGGCTGCATCGTGAATGGTCCCGGCGAAATGGCGGACGCCGACTTTGGTTACGTGGGCGGCGCGCCCGGCAAAATCAATCTTTATGTCGGCAAACAGGCCATCAAGTTCAACATCCCCGAAACCGAGGCCGTGGAACGATTGGTGGACCTCATCAAGGAACACGGCAAATGGGTGGAGCCGGAAAGTCAGGAGCAAAAGGTTGTCCAACCAGTTTGATTTTGAGATAATTTCTCATGGTCAAAGTTGCCGCCAAAATTCCTTTGGAGAAAGAAGGAATCGGATTTATCGGCTACCTTCTATTTGTAGTTTTAGCTGTTTTTCTTGCTTTTGGCTGTTCTAAAAAATCCTTTTATCATTGGGATGCGTACACCTTTCCGGAATTGCGTTTTACAAATGCCACAATTATTGACATTGTTTCGACGGTAAACACGGCTGTTGCCAAAGCCAGCAACGGCTTGGTCACCCAAGCCGTGTTCCTGGATAGAACCCCGGCAACGATTGTAGCTTACCCATCGGATTCTCCCTACAAAACAGATATGGAAAAACTGATTGAGGAATATCGAAGAGACGAGACGAATTGGGTGAACCGCGGGGCATGCGGTTTTGAGACATTTCGATACACTGGCACCTTTGAATGCTCTCTGGAGTGCGATTTCCAAATGTTGGCAGAATGGGCACAATTGAATTATCAAGAAACAGAACAAGGTATTTATCTTTCCCGGAAACCAGCCCATCTTGAATGTCGCGCCTATAAAATCAGCGACGGCCTCAAACAAATGGCGGAAGATTTGGAAAAGAAAAATCAAATCCGGGTTGACTTTGATCCCGTGGCCTCTGCTTTTACTGACATAACGAAAGTAAATTTGTGGAGCATAGACGTCCCGACAGGGCCAAACGAGATGACCGGGGAATTTCGTTACGCGAGCGTGTTTAAGTATCTTCCTGAAAAATCAATTTTATTGGTCATTGAGACTCTTGAGGCACATGAGGCGGCTGTCCAAGCTCTCAAAGCAAAAGGGTTATGGGAATGACTTTGAGTTTTGGGCCGGACGATCCCATTAAAATCCCCTGCCCCGGCGGGCGGCATACTCCAAAGTTTGTTTCACGCCCTCCCTCACCCTACAAACACGCGCAGTCCGATTTCATCGGCCAACGCGGGCTGAATGATTCAATCCCTGCGGAATTGGAAAGCCATTCCGTCGGCGTGGCGCAATGGCTTGGAAGCCCATTTCCGGCACGAAACCGGCTGTTAGAACCGGAGTTTATGAGACGAACTGCCGCGCTTTTGGCTGCCACGTTGATTTCGCTTCTGGTCGCAAAACCAGTCTTTTCTGCTCCGGCGTTCCCCGGTGTCGGAGACCGGTTGTCCCTTTCCCTT
>DATEGR010000346.1:0-2379 GCA_035279985.1 Verrucomicrobiia bacterium | reverse complement strand
AATAAATCGGGAAATATCTCGTCCGCTTATCTGTCCGTCGCTGCGCTCGTTTTGTTGCCGGCGATAACGTTGGGCGCCAGCTTGGCTGAAGGCAATTCCTGGTCGCTGGTTTCGCCGGATGGACAGTGTGAAATCACTGTCTCGCTTGGCGACGGTGGCAGCCTGAGTTACCAGGCCATTCGCGCCGGGAAGATCGTCATTCAAAAATCACCGCTTGGGCTTCGGCGTGATGATCAGGATTTTGAGCGCGGACTTGCTTTCATAAATGCCGGGAAAGTCCGCAGTCATCGTGAAAAATACGAATTATTCGCCGGCGTTCAGCCGCGGATAAATCATCTGCTGAATTTCCGTGACCTGACGTTCCACAATCCGGGCGGCGCTGCCATGGCAATTGATCTGGCAGCCAGCGACGAAGGAGTCGCTTTTCGCTATCGTTTTCCTGGAACCAACGGCTCCGATCACGTTGTTGAGTCCGAACTGACCGGTTTCGCTTTGCCGCTGAATGCGCATGGCTGGCTGCAACCGTTTCATGCCGCTGGTCCTTATACACCGGCCTACGAAGATTTTTATTTTCACGTTTCGCCGGGGGACCCGCCACCGGATTCGCGGCAGAAAGCCGTCGGCTGGGCATTTCCCGCGCTGTTCCATGTTCCGGGCGCAGCCACCTGGGTATTGTTGACAGAGTCAGGAACGGACAAATCCTATTGTGCGTGTCATCTCAATCCCGATTCGTCCGGCGGGCTTTATCGAATTGCTTTTCCGCTGGCTGACGAAACCACGCAAGGTTACACCAACAAGTTTGGCCCCGCGCCGCGTTACACCTTGCCGTGGACGATGCCCTGGCGCGTTATCGTGATGGGCCAATCACCCGGTGACATTGCTTTGGAAACGCTGGTGACAGACCTGGCGCCGCCGTCGCGAATTGCCGACCCGTCGTGGATCAAACCGGGTCGCGCGTCGTGGGCCTGGTGGTCTTATCCCAGTGGCCCGGACACGACAAATTTATTCAATGAATTCACCGACTTCGCCGCCAAAATGGGTTGGGAATATACCCTTTTCGACGCCGGTTGGTGGAAGGCCGGTTTGAAGCCCATTGCCAGCCATGCTGAGAGCGAGGGAGTGATGCCCCTGGCCTGGTTGCATGCGGCAGATTTTTATGACGCGAAAAAGCGGGAAACCAAGCTGGATGAGATGACCGCAGCCGGCGTTCGTGGCGTGAAGGTGGACTTTTGGTGTTCGGACCGGCAGGAAGCCATCGCCGCCCAGCAGGCTTTAATGAAGGATGCTGCCGCGCGTCATATGGTGGTGAATCTGCACGGTTGCACCATCCCGCGCGGCTGGGAACGGACGTGGCCGAATTTTTTGACCTGTGAGGCCGTTCTGGGCAGTGAATCCTACTTTTTTGAGCCGCGTTATACGGAAAAGGCAGCCGAATTGGATACCGTCCTCCCTTTTACCCGCAACGCCGTTGGTCCGATGGACTTAACCCCCATCGCCTGTTCGCCGAAGAAATATGCGCGCCTCACCACCGCTGCCCATCAATTGGCTGCCGCGCTGATCTTCACGTCGGGCATCATTCATTACGCCGACCAACCGGAATTTTTTGAATCACTGCCGCCGCCGGTGCTGCAAATTTTTCGCGATGCTCCCGCGCGTTGGGATGAAACCCGCTGTTTAATGGGTGAACCGGGAACGGTTGTGGTCTTCGCGCGGCGTTCCGGCAAAAGCTGGTTCGTCGCCGGCATCAATGGAACCAGTCAGCCGTTACCGGTCAGTCTGGACTTGTCGGTATTCAAACAATTTCGCCACCGATTTATGGTTGTTGAAGGGAAAGAGGCTGACCTCCAGGTCGAGGTTACACCGTTGGAAGATTCGGACACCTGGCGCCACGATGTTCCGCCACGCGGTGGATTCATCCTGCGGTTGAATGAATGAACAACACCTGAGTATGAGGACACGATTATGACACCATGCAAAGTGATGGCGCGAATCACGGTCGGCGTCGGGCTGGCGGTGACCCTTTTCAACCCGGGCCTGGTACTGCCGGGAAAGGCGGCACAATTACAGGCAGGAGACACAGTCGCCATTTGCGGTGATTCGATCACGGAACAGCGAGAGTATTCGGTGTTCATCGAGGATTATCTGTTGATGTGCCAGCCGGCGCCGGGCCTCAAAGCGCATCAGTTTGGCTGGGGCGGCGAAACGGCCGAGGGTCTGCTCAAACGAATGCGCACGGAGGTTCTACCCTTCAGCCCGACGGTGGCCACAACCTGTTACGGGATGAATGACGGTGCGTACGCGGCGATTGATCCGGCGCGACAGGCGGCTTATCGCAAAAACACCGAGGCGATCATCAAAACATTTCGGGAAGGTGGCGTC
>DATEGR010000345.1:0-2772 GCA_035279985.1 Verrucomicrobiia bacterium | reverse complement strand
AGCTGGCCAGGGCGCAGGCGCAGATTAACACCCTGCAATCGGCGGCGGAGGTGAACCTGCTGGAGAAAATCGCCCTGGAAAACCGCTTGAAACAGTTGCAGGGCAGGGCGCCGCGGCCCCCGCCGGCGGTGGCGGGACCGGGCCAGGCCGAAAACGAGGCGCGTATCCGGGAACTGGAACAGGAACGCGATCAATTGCTGGCCCGGCTGGGCGACGCGAACAAAAAACTTTACGGTCCCAAAGGCCAGGACGCCGCGGCGCAAATTGACTCGCTGGCGCAGCAGGTGGATACCTTGCGCGCGCGGATCGCCGTGGACGAAGCGCAGGCGGTTCCCTACACACCCGAGGAACTGGCGTTGTTCAAGCAATCCACACCCTCATTGACCGCCAATCCCAACGCGGAGAAAAAGTCCGTTCATGAATTGCCCAGCGGCACGGCTTCCCTCGTGGCCGAAGCGCAGAATTATTTTTCCGCCCGGGAATACGGCAAGGCCGAGTCCGATTATCAGGAAATCTTGAAGCAGGACCAGAACAACGGCCTGGCCCTGGCCAATCTGGCCGCCATTGAACTGGAGGAAAACAAGCTGGACGACGCGGACAAACACATCCAGGCGGCGCTGGCCCAGAGTCCCAATGACGCCTATAACCTGACCGTCCTCGGCCGCGTCCAGTTCGCCGAGGCAAAGTATGACGAGGCGCTCGACGCGTTGAGCCGCGCGGCGAAGCTCGACCCGCAGAATCCGGACATTGAAAATTATCTGGGGGTGACGCTGGCGCAGAAAGGGTTGCGTACCCAGGCGGAAACGGCGTTGCGCCGGGCGGTGCAACTGGACCCCAACTACGGCGCGGCCCACAACAATCTGGCGGTGATTTACCTCACCCAGCAGCCGCCGATGGTTGAGCTGGCCCGCTGGCATTATCAGAAGGCGCTCGCCGCCGGCCAGCCGCACAACCCGGCCCTGGAAAAAATGCTGGCCGAAAAAGGCGCGCCCGTCTCCCAGTGAATCCATGATTTATGATTGATGATTTTCGATTGGGTGGACCCGGCTTGCGTCAAATCATAAATCGTAAATCATAAATGGTTCAGGCTTTGCACGAATTGACCATCGCCACGCGCGGGCGCGGTCTGCATGAATTCACCCACGAGGTCGAGGCCTGGGTGGACCGGAACAAATTCAAGGAAGGGCTGCTGACGATTCATCTGCAGCACACCTCGGCTTCGCTGTTGATTCAGGAAAACGCCAGCCCCGATGTCCGGCGCGATCTGGAGGCTTTTTTCAAACGGCTCGTGCCCGATGGCGACCCGTTGTTCGAGCATACGCTGGAAGGTGACGACGACATGCCGGCGCATATCCGCACGGCGCTCACCACGGTGAATCTGAGCCTGCCCGTGCGGCAAGGCCGGCCGGCCCTGGGCACCTGGCAGGGGATTTACCTGTGGGAACACCGCCGTCACGGGCACGCGCGCCACGTCGTGTTGCATTTCATGGGCGAATAAACTGGCCAATCGCATCGGCAGATGGCAGGTTGCGCGGCATGAAATTTTCGTGGTGTGCCGTCCTGACGGCCTTGCTTTTCAGTTTCGTTTTCAGCGGTTTTGGCAAAACGACCGCGACGGGTCTGGCGTTTAGCGGCCCGGAAATCTTTCCGATTGACCAGCAAATCGGCCTGTTGCACGCGGCGGATTTGAACGGTGACGGCTTGAATGATCTCATTGTGGCCAACAATCTGCGCTCGAAAATCATGTTGCTCTACAATCAGACCGGCAAAACCAATCTCAAGGCGACCGTCGATTCATCCCAACCGCTGGACATCAACCAATTGCCGCCCGGCTCGCGGTTTCGCATCGATTCCATTCCCGTGGATGAACATATCAGCGCCATGACGGTGACGGACCTCAACGGCGACGGCCGGCAGGATATTGCCTTTTATGGCGACGGCAAGGACCTGGAGGTGATTTACAATCAGGGCACCAACGGCTGGAGCGATCCAAAACACTGGCATATTGACAACGGGCGGACCGACGCCAATGCGCTGACCGAGGGCGATTTGAACGGCGACGGGCGCACGGACCTCGTTTTGCTGGGCGACAACGGCTCGCTGTACTTTCTGCCGCAACTGGCGGATCACACGCTGGCGGAGCCGCAAAAAATCCCGTTTTCCGGCACCCCGGAAGCCGCGCAAATCGTGGACGTGAACGGCGATGGCCGGAAGGATTTGCTGTTGGTGGATTGGGACAGCCCGACACCGTTTCGTTTCCGGCTGCAAAGCGCTTCCGGCCAGCTGGGCCCGGAGATTTATTTCAAATCACCGCCCATCCGCTCGTATAGCGCGGACAATCTGGAAGGGGATGCCAAAAATTACGTGGTGACCATCGCGCAGAGCTCGGGCCGGGCGGAGGTTTCCCAGTTCATCCGCAAACCGGCCGAGCCTTTATCCGGCGCCTTTCGCCAGGGACAATTTCAAATCCTGCCGTTGACCAAGACGGATACGGCGCAACGCGGCGTGCTGTGGGCCGATGTCAACGGCGATGGCCGGCCGGATTTGCTCGTGGCCCAGCCGGACAGCGGGCAAATCTCGGTGTATTTACAGAAACCGGACGGTTCGCTCGCCGAACCGCAGACGTTTCCCGCGCTGGCCGGGGTGAGCCAGTTGGCGGCGGCGGATTGGAACACCGACGGCAAATCGGAGATTTTTCTCCTGAGCCAGAGCGAAAACGCGGTGGGGGTGACGCAGTTTGACAAGAGCGGCCGGCTGCCGTTTCCCACGCTC
>DATEGR010000344.1:0-4825 GCA_035279985.1 Verrucomicrobiia bacterium | reverse complement strand
TTGACAATCACAGGGTATCCCCGCCGTGGGGAAGGGTGTGGGGATACCCTAATCGAAGGGATTGTCTTCAAGGACAGTTCGATTAAGATTCAGGAAACACCACCATACCGAATTTCGTTCGGATTCGGACGTTGCGCGTTGCGCAGCGACCGTTGTTTTAGCCAATGAACACCAGTGTTTTTTGAAGGAAACGGTTAGCGTCTGTGAGCGTAAAACGATTTATTGAATTACTTCAATGTAGCGCTTACGCGCATTCGAGCCGGACACTTTAGCAAGTGAACAAATCGAGCTTACGCTTTCAATCGTTTCAGAATCCGCCAGCACTGGCTGATTGTAAGAACAACCCGGAATTCATTTAAGATGTAACTCGCAAGCGTTTCAGCCTTCACTGGCTTTGAATTCGCATGAGATCGTCTCACAAATGATTGCAGCCTCTTCATCTGTGCTGGATTGAGTTTTGATGGACGACCCGGCCTTGCCTCTTCTTCAAGACCGGCAATGCCATGCTGCTTGAAACGCTTGACCCAATACGCGACGGCACGCGGCGAATCATCAAAGATTCGCGCGACTTCACTGGCGGAAAGCCCGTATGCGACTAGGGCGACGGAATGTAGCCGGTGCAGCAGGCGCGCACGTGGCGATTCCGCGCACATGTCGCGCACCATGTGGCCGGTTATGATAAAATGTGGATTGCGTTTCATTTTGTGCTCGCAATTATATATGCGAGTGATATACTATGCCCATGCGTAAATACTTCATTTATTGCCGCAAATCAACCGAGGACGAAGACCGCCAAATCCTTTCGATTGACGCGCAGCTTTCGGAATTAAATGCCATTGCATTGCAAAATGGAATGCCGATAGTCGCCACGTTCACCGAAAGCAAAAGCGCGAAGGGGCCGGGCCGCGAAATCTTCAATGAAATGATTCGCCGGATTGAACAAGGCGAGGCCAACGCCATTCTATCATGGAAACTGGATCGGCTCGCCCGCAATTTCGACGACGGCGGAAAGATCATCGGCCTCTTGCAGCGCGGCGTCATTCAGGAGATTCGCACGTTCGAGAAGACATATCTGCCGACCGACAACGTGCTCATGATTGCCGTCGAGCTTGGTATGGCGAATCAATACGTCCGCGACCTTTCGGTGAACATTCAGCGTGGCATCCGTGAAAAGGTGCGGCGCGGCATCTATTTCGGCAAAGCCCCGCTGGGATATTGTAACGAACCGAAGCTCCGCACCATCGAGCCGCACCCGGAGAATTTCGAGAAGGTGAAGGAAATCCTGGAGCTTTTCGCCACTGGTGAATGTTCCCTGACGGCCATCCGAAATAAAATGGCCGCAATGGGCCTTGTCGGCGAGCGGAGCGGAAAACCATTGCCGCTCTCGTCCATCGGCAACATGTTTCGCAATCCGTTCTATTACGGCGTCTTTCTCCACAAGGGCGAAATGCACCAGGGCATACACGCCCCCATGATTTCCAAACAGACCTTCGACGAAATCCAGACCGCGCTCGTCACCATCGGCAAGCCCCGCAAAAAGCGGGGCGACAAGGGATTTCTCTTTCTCAATTTCGCCACCTGTGGCACGTGCGGCCACTGCATCACCGGCGAGCGCCACACCAAGAGGAGCGGTCGCCGGTATCGCTACTATCGCTGCACGCACAAGAACAAGCTGCCACACTTGGACGACCGCAGCTTGATCCGGGAGGAGAAATTCGCCGAGGAGGTGAGACGGAACGCGGCGCTGGTCGTCATTCCCGACGACTGGAAAGAGAAATTCCTTGCCAAAATTGAACTCTGGCAAAACGACGAGGCGCAGACGCGGCAACGTCACGTTGACCGCATCAAGTCCGAGCTTGCCGCCCTCAAATCAAAAATTGACAGGCTCAACACCGCCTTTACAGAAGGCGGGCTTGAGCTTGCCGAGTTCAAGGAATTGAAGAACCCCTTGATCGTCCAAAAGGCCGTTCTGGAGCAGCAATTGGCAAAGGCCGAGCAAGGACACGCCAGCCCGATTGAACCCCTTAAAAACCTCGTTTTGGAGGCAAATCAGGCCCGAAAATGGGTTTTGGAGGACAACTTGGTGGAAATGAAATCATTTCTTCAAAAAGTCGGATTGAACCACCATTTACGCTCACAGACGCTAACCGTTTCCTTCAAAAAACACTGGTGTTCATTGGCTAAAACAACGGTCGCTGCGCAACGCGCAACGTCCGAATCCGAACGAAATTCGGTATGGTGGAGGCGGCGGGAGTTGAACCCGCGTCCCTGGCAAACAAACCAGCCGCGACTACATGCTTAGCCCGGAGAATTTTTTCTGCTGTGCGATGGCGTCCGGACTCGAATCGCACTGCCTAGTCCGCATGGAATTTTCTCGGCCAACAACGCGCGGTCTCCGCCGTCAACCATGCCTGCTATGGCGTTCGTCCGGCGTAGCAGGTGTCCACCGGCGAACGTCGCAGCACTTTAGGCCGCGAGAGCTAATTCTTCGTTAGCTGTTTTGTTTGATGCGATGATTAACGAGGCCAACGCATCGTCCTCGGCATGCCGCCTCTGGCGCATTCCCCAGGTCGAAACCGGTGCGCCCCCAAAAGCCGCGGAAATACCATCCGCCATCTTGCCGGGCTGGTCAAGTCAGCTTCCGGTCGCATCGATGGAATTCATACGGCGAATTTCCAGGTCGTCGTACCGTCTTTTGATCGAACGCAGATTTATCCCTAGGGCCGAAACCAGAACGACTCCGGCCAGGAGTAACGGATACCAAACCGCATACGGCTGCCGGAGCACCACCGCAACTACTCCGGTTATCATCAGGAGAATTCCCAGCCCGATTAAAATTTTCGTCAGGGACAGGACAAATCGGCGCGCCTTTCCAATTCCTGCGAGGCATCCGATCAAAGCGCCAAAACAGCCAATGATTGAGCCGGCGATACCACCGATTAAGCCGGCAACCCGCCCCGACCACCATCTGGTTGATGCCGGCACGCCAGCAAACACGGGGGCATCTTTTGCGTCATACTCAACCAGTTGCAGAGGCCGCAAGTAAACGGTTCCGTGCCCGGGAAGTGCAAGGGAAATTTCCAATCTGGTCGGCGGATTTGACCAGGCCCCCGCGGTCGCGCGGTGGAAAGATAAAATCATGTCGGTCCAGTCTGACGTGCCAGAGAACTCAAATGTTCGTCCAAACTGCATTCCTTGTGGTTGCGTGGGCACCGGCGGAAAATCAACCAGCATCTGTACCTGCCATGGCCCCCCTTCACCTGCCACCTTCTCATATCTCATCCGGCCGAAAAGCGCAAAAACTTCCTTCGAAATTGGCGGATGGGTGATGGTTAAAAGCGGAAAGGTGAAAGGGGTGTCTTTCGTATTTTCTATTTTCAAAACCCAGGTCCCATCCATCGGCACCACCTCGCCGCTGAACAATTCGCGCCGTTGCGCCAAGTGCTGCCAGTCGTAAACCTGCACCAGATTTTGCGCGCCCCCGGCGGCAAGCGGAACCAGCCACCAGAGCAAACTCATTTGTAGCAACTTATTCATTTTGTGCCCTTTTTTTGATCTTGATAGGCGGTCAGGAGCTTTTTGAATATCTGCGAATCCAGCCGGCCGTCGGCGAAATGCGCGCGGAGCTGACGCTCGAAATCATCGTCAATCCTCTGGTTGTCGAGGATTTTGATTTTATCGATCAGCCGGTCGAGGCGCAGCCGGAGCGTCGGGTAGGACACGTTGTAAGCATCGGCCAAATCCTTCAGCGAGCCGGAAAAGAGGATAAATCGTTTGATAAAAGCCAGGTCCTCATCCTCAAGAAAATCCATCCAGTTTTTTTTTGCCGAATCGCTCATTTAATAAAATTCAAATTGTATTTTACTTTATACAACTAAACAAAGTAAAAGTCAATCTAAACTTTATTAAACGCCTTGGCAGGCCAAAACGCGGTGGAAATATCTTTCAGCCGCACTCAATTTCCTGTTCCGTTGTGTTTTATTGCTGTAGGCCGACCCGGTAGAAACGGGTGTTGCCGGGCAGAATCGCCGTGTCAGTCAGGGTGTTGGTGGGCGCGGTGGCAGTGATGTTCGAACTGACGACCGAATTGAAGCCGGTCAGCAGATTGGTGGAACGTTCCAGCCAGTAATTCTTTCCGGCCACGCTCGACCAGCTTACCAAGACGTTATTGGCGTTAGTGGCCGACACCAACGTCAGCCGCAGAACCGAGGCGGCATTGGTCGGGTTCGTTCCGGCAATCCATTCCGCCAGATTGTTCATCCCGTCATGATCAGGATCGGCACTCGGGTCCGTGCCGGTGAGTTGGCCAAAATACTGGAGTTCCCACCAATCCGGCAGACCGTTGTTGTCGGTATCCACCATGCGTTGCAGATTCAACCGCCGGCCGTTGTAAACCAGGCCTTGCAGATCCGTGATGGCATCCGCATTGGTAAGGACGCGTTGAACCCGCTGCGTCACGGTTTCGCTCGGAAAGTTCATCGCCGCAAACGCGACCGCGCCGGACACGTGCGGCGTCGCCATCGAAGTGCCGTCCAGGTATTCATAAAGCCCGTGCACGACGGTGGCCGGGGCATTGGTTTGTAACGCCAATCCGTCGGCCTGGGAAAGTGAGACGGCGGGAATCCAGTTGTTGGTCTCTCCCAGAGTGCCGTTGAAATTGCCGGCGGCATTGTTGTAAATGATAGCGGCCCGCGCGCCGGCCGCCATGGCGTTAAGAACCTTGTTGGAAAAGGTAAGCGTGCCGCGTTGTATCAGCGCAATATTGTTGCTGACGGCGGCCGGAAAGTCCGCGGGATTTCCCAGCCCGCAATTATAGACGGTGGCA
>DATEGR010000343.1:0-7976 GCA_035279985.1 Verrucomicrobiia bacterium | reverse complement strand
GGGCAGGTTGCTCTCGAAGTATTGGGCTGCGTTCATCGAGTTGATGGCGTTCTTGATGGCGCCGGTCTTGGCGTTGAGGCCGTCGCGGGTCTTGTCCCAAACGCGGATGACGAACATTGCATGGAACGGGATGGTCTGGCCCTGCATCAGCGCGTGGATTTTCTTCTGCTTCTTTTCCATGACGGTGAGCAGAGAGATTTTCTTTTCGCTGGCGTAGTCACCGGCCACGCGGTCGTGCTCCTTTTCCTCCTTGTTGATTTCCTGTGAAATCGGGAGCGGATCAACATTCACGGTGACGGTGTAATCAAGCAGCCGCAGATTGGTGAGCCGCTGGATGATGCCGGGATACGTCGTGCGCGGCCAGCGGGTCAGGACAATAAGCGAGTGATAATGGCCGTCGAGGAAGAAGCCAAAGTCGGACTGACCGCTGCCCTCGCTGTGCCAGCAGTTTTCCTGAATCGAAAGTTCCGGTTCAAAGCCTTCCGCCGGGTCGTAATCGAAACGGTCGTTGAGCGACGGATTGAGAAACCGTTTGTAATGCCGGAAATGGTCGAGGTCGGACATCGGCAGGACACGCGCGCCACCGGAGCTGAAGATTTCCAGCAACAACCGGTGGACGTGGTCGAACTCGGTTTCGAGCTGGTCGAGCAGCGTGTTGTAGTAGTCGCGGCGGGCGGCGGCGGACTGGAATGATTTCGGAACGTTCTCCAGCGAGCGCGAGACGTAGAAGATGACGCGCTGACGACGGAGTTTGCGTTCGGACATGGCCTGCCAGTAGCGCGCGAAGCGTTCGTTGCGGGAACGCTTGGTCCAGACATTGGTAAATTTCTCCGTCTCCAGTTGGTAGCGCAGCAATTCCCCCTTGTAATCGGAATCGCAATAATATTGCACTTGCAGCCGCTGATGCTCGTGAAGCGAGGCGAGCAGGAGACAGAGTTGATCCTGAAAATCATTGAGGTCGGCGACCTGGCTGTTGGTGAGGTCGGGCGCTTCAAAGACAAACCCCTTCGCCACAAAACCGCCACGCCGGAGCAGATTGAAGACAATCAAGTCGCGGACAAAAAAACCGTTGGGAGCGCGTTCAAACATAGGTCAGACATGGATTGAGGTTGAAGATTCATCAGCGGGCTTTTGCCCGGCGCGCAGGTCGGCTTGCATCTGTTCGATCCGGGTGAGTTGGTCGGCCAGTTCCTGAACGGTGCGGACTTTGGTTTGTTCGTCAACGGCGATGGAGGCTTCGCGGATGTGGGCAAGTGCCCGTTCCAAATGGGCGCGCACGAGGGCGTCCATGCCGTGCTGGTGCAGTCCCGTGCGCAGATTGACATCAGCGGTTTGAAGTTGGCCGAGCAACGTCCGCCGCCGCAATTCGAGTTGATTCAAAGCGCCGGCATTCATGGCCTGTCCTCCACCAAGGGATGTTTGCACAAGTGGATGGTTTGAACTTCGGGGGCGAAACCGCCGCCAGAAAACCAATGTTCAAAACAATCGCGGTCGTAGCCGGGCGGCTTGCCCTGCCGGAATCCGAAGATGTAGGCGAGGCAAATACCGAGCGGTGCGAGCGCGGCAAGAAAGGCCGTCAGCAACGAGGTGTTCATCATCACCAGCAGGACGAAGAACACGGTGATGGCCACGCCGACACCACCCACGAGCCACCAGAACAAGCCGCCTTCGAGTCCCCAGGTGCGGCCTTTGGAATCGGACGCGGCGTTGGTGTCGGTGAAGCGCAGTTCGGTTTTCATGCTCGTGGGCGGTTGGGGATTGGACTGGTGCAGGTTCAGAAGCTGCCGACGCCGACGGCGCTGTTGGAATCCAAGCCGAAGATTTTGAAGAAGGCGAAAATAACCGCCGGAGCCGCCGCGATAATCGCGCCGCCAATGATGGACATCTTGCCCTGGTCAACGTCGCCACGCCGGATGGCGAAGCCGCCGTAGATGACGCACGCGATGCCAAGGACGAAGCCGAACATCATGATTACGGCGAGGCTGTTGCTGATGCCGGTCTTGAGGTCGGTGGAACTGAACGTGGTGGACTGCGCGAGCGCCGGAAGGGTGTTGAGGGCGAACAGGCCGGCGGCCAGAAGCAGCGACGGCAGCCGGGAACGGTTTTTCGGTTGGATGTTTTTGATGATCTTCATACGCGTGTTTTATTATTCTTTTTGGCAACGATTCATTCGCTGCATTACGCGCCCACTCTGACAGAACTAAAAAACTTTCGGTGTCTGTGGGACACAAAGTTCAGGGACAGTCCATGTAGAAATTCAGGGATGAACAAAATCATAGACACGAACAAGCTTTCCAGGCTCCAACAACTGGCCGCGCTGCTGCCACACGAGATTCGCGGCCAGTCCCAAGTCCTGCCGCGCATTGTCTCGGTGGTTCAACGCGGTGAATTCGGCCTCACGAAACCCGGACGCCCACGCGGAAGTTTTCTGCTGCTCGGTCCCACCGGCGTCGGCAAAACAGAAACGGTGATTGTCACCACGAACCATATTTTCGGGCCGGGCCAATTGTTCCGTTTCGACATGAGCGAATTTCAGAATCAGGAGGCGCTGGGTTTGCTGCTGGGAGCGCGTCTTGGTGAAGTCGGTTATCTTGGGGCGGTGCGCGAGCGGGCAACGGAAGGTTCATTGCTTTTTGATGAGGCGGAAAAGGCGCATCCGCGCGTGCTGGACATCATGCTGCAACTGCTCGACGCGGCGCGCATCACGGTGGCGACCGGCCAGACGCTGGACTTCGGCAGTTTTTACATCTGGCTCACGTCCAACATCGGCTCGGCGGAATTGATGAGCCTGCAACATTCCAACGAGGCGACACTGGAACGCCATGTCTTGACGCGGGCACAACAATCCCTGCGTCCGGAAATCTTCGCGCGCGTGACTGAAAAACTCGTGTTCCGCCGTTTAAGCTACGAGCACCAGTTGGAAATTGCGGAGAAATTCCTGGCGCGGGAAATCGAGTTCCTGCGGGAGCGCGGACACAAACTGGAATTGGACAAAACCGTTCTGCCGTTTCTGGTGCGCAAGGGATTTCATCCGAAGTTGGGAGCGCGTCCGATGCGCGACGCGGTGGAAAAGCTGGTCGGCGATGCGGTGTCGGAATGCCTGCTGCACGAGCGTCCGGCCAGTGGCACGCTGACGTTTGACGAAAAGCTCGACTGCCTGATTGTGCTGTGAATCAGGCCAGCGAAAGATACAGATGCGTTTCGGCAAAGTCCCTGTCCGGCAGAAAAGCCCCAAGTTTGCGTTTCGACAATTGCCCGCAAACTTTGCGAATGGCTTTCCGCTTGGCAGCAATTTTTGGCAGCCTCACCAACAGACAGTCGGCGAATTGAGCGCCGGTTTTGCCGTCGTAGATGTCAGGCGAGATCACCTCGGTCGCGCCTGCTTCGTAAAGCGCGGCAACAAATTTCAAGGCATCATCCTTGCGTTTGAATCGTCCAAGCGAGCGCACGGCCTTGCCGCCGCTTTCAAGCCATTTCCGCGCCTCGGAACAACGCTTGTGCGCCAAAAGGAAACGGACGAAAACTTCATGGGCGTGTTTATCCGTGGCGATGGTTTCGGGCAAAGGCTTGACGAACTCGCCGTTCAGAATGGGCAGCGATTTATCTTTTGCGCGGGCCGCGTGATATTCCTCGGCGTTCACGGAACGACCGTGCAAATAAATGTCCTCGGAGAGCAATGCGCCGTCGTGCAACCACAAGCGATAGCGGCCCGAAAAATCGCCGCTCACGGTGGTGAATTCCAGTTGGAGTTTGCCGTTTTCGTGCCACGCACGCTGAATCCCCGTGCCGTGAATCATGCGGTATTTGCCAAGCAATTTGCCGGATTCACTCCACTGGCGGATGATGCCGTGCAACAAGCCGTTCTGATAGGGTTCTTCGGTCTCCAACACGCCGTTCTTGTGCCAGACACGGACAACGCCATGCCTGCGACCGTTGCGCAATGGCACCACTTCACGAAGTTGCCCACTACGGTAGAAAGTTTTATCAATGGACTTTTTCAATATGCCTTCAGCCATTTTATTCACCAGCAACCCTAATTCAACCCCCATTGACACTGAAAATACAGCCTAGAATTGGGATGGCACACAAATTTAACTTACCAGATTGCCAGACTCCCCGCGATGAAATCCTAGAAGCAAATTCCCCGGCGGCGGCGGGCGGGTCAAAGGAGGAACGGAAGCGCGAGCGTTTAAGCGAGCGACCCGTAGTATCCTTGACGCGACCGACGAAGGCCACACAATCAAACAAGGTTTTATCGCGTTGTCCCGGCGATGAACCGAATGGCTCGCCAATACCTACGATGAACTGGTCGAAAGTCTATCGCGTTTGGCCGATGCCAGACTTCTCTTAAATATTGCCGCTCGCAAGGATTGGCCTAGCCAAAACTAGCATCAATCACATTGACTCTATTTGACGTGGAGGCAAGTGATGCACCGCGTTGATTATTGAGGATTGCCGATGGTTAATTCCAACGCGTTCTTTCTCTTTTTGAACTGGATGCAGAACCAAGTTGCGGGGTTAAAACTTCTCGCTTGGAAACATTGAGCAGGCGTTTTTTCTCGATTTTTAGTTCGGCAAGGGTCTCGTCGCGATGTTTGTCCTCGGCTAGTAAGGTCGCGTAAAGCAGATGGACGGGATAAACCGCGCTGCTGCCGAGTTGGGCGAAATGTTCCGCATCGGCGAAAACCTGCTTGGCAGCCGAACTCCGGCGCAATCTTTCTGAATCATCCAAGGCGAATCGCCTCTCGGGTGAGGCCCGGCGCAATTTGCGGCGGAACATCTTGGCTTCCAAGCCAGCGGCACGAAAAACAGTGCGCAGCTTCCTCACTTCCCGCAGGAGTTCTTCCAGCACTTCATCCCGGTCTGGTGCATCTTTGGCAACGAACTCTGGCAGATCAAGGTCAACCACCTTGCACAAGCCGAGCATCAGGTGAGTAGGCTCAATTGTTGAAGCTTTTGCGTGACGTGCCTCAAACTCGGCCACGCGCCAAACAAAAATCAAACTGGCGGAATGTTTCATTTCAATGGTTTGAACGCATAGACGATGGCCGCGATGCTGAAAACTACGACTATCCAAACGACACAGTTAAGAGCACTGTCAATCAGCCCGGCGGCGCGCTCCAATTTTTGGACTCGTTCAAGACATTGGGAATATTCCACGTTCGCTGGCGACTTTTGGAGCGCGGCCTCCCACAAGCGCCGGGCTTCGGCGAATTGTTCCTGCTTCGCTGCGATGCGCGCCAGCAAGTCTAACTCGCGCGGGTCGTCGGGAAGTTCGCCATTGGGAGCCATCAGGCTTTCCGCTTCGAGAAAGCGCCGCGACTGCGCAAGATCGGTGGCTCTAACAAGCCGGATTTGAGCAAGACATTTTTCAAGAGCAGCTCTAGTTTGCGTCGGCAATTGGTTGTCTTGTTCGTTCACGGCAAAAAGTTATCTGTGCATGATGGTTGCTCCAAATCCACGCTTTGCTTCTTTTGCCGTTTCATCCGGCAAGAGATCCCAGAGTTGACGAACGATGTTCTGTAAGCCCGTGATGTTGTTTTTTGCCAAACAATCCTGACCTTGATTGAGTAGCCGCACGGCCCGCTCCTGGTCTGACATGGCCTCCTGCTGCTTGCCCATCTTTTCGAACTGATAGACCCACCAGCCAGGCTGGGCCATGACGATTTCATAATAGAGCCGGGTAATTTGGTCTATCCGCTTTTGAATGCGATCCGTTTTCCGCTCCCGAATAATTTCCTCAACCTCGGCGGCAAGGGTTTCTGCCTTCTGCTTTTGTTGGCTATTGCCATTCTGGTCGGCGACTTTTTTCAGGTAGTCAAGCCAGTCGCGCGATTCGGCCACGAGTGACGGCCACTTCAAGGCATCGGTGGCTTCATCTAGCTTGAGTTTTAATTCCAACAGCCGCCTTTCACCTTGCAATGCTGCGGTTGGGTCTGCTTTGGCGGCAGCAATAATTTCTTTAACTTCTTGCGCGAGGGGTGAAGCTTCCACTTCGGCGACCAATCTTTCCGCAGTCTCGCCGCCTGTTCCGGCTGCTTTGGATTTTACGTCGCGGAACCGCTTCATTTCCGCTTCGTAATCTTTTCTCAATTCGTCAGGGTTCGGTTGGTGGCGCTTCATTTCAATCTTTGCAGGAAATTCTTCGTCGAGGATTGGGATATAAGCAGTTACCGTTAGAATGCGTGACTCATCCATTTTCAATGTCACTTCCACCTCACTGCCAGCGGGCAAGTCGCGCCGAATCATATCGCCACGAATCTCAAGTGCTCCGTTAAATCGATTGCGATCAGCTTTTTCGTTTTCGCCCTCAACGACTGGAACTTTGAAAATATCCTCGGAGCGCCCCTGTCTGATGGGATGAATCGTGCGATAATCTCGCGTTGCCTTGAGTGGCAACCCTCGTCCCTTTTCAAAAAGTTGGTCGTATTCGTTGTTAGCAAGCGCGATTCCAATGGGATTGATTAGCGGCTGTTCCACGTCCCCGCCGATACCTATGGTGTAGGTCAGTGCGTCAGGTTTGACTTTCTGTTTCCGCCCGCTTGGGTCATACAACTCAACGGCAAAAGTGTTACGCTCGTCTTTTTCTGCATGGAGATTTGCCATAAACACGCCATCGGCCCGCAGCGAAACCTTTCCGCTGCGCCATTGAGTCTTCATGTTCACCAGTTCCAAAGTGAACCCGGTAAAATCGTGTGTGGAGGCACCGGATATTTTGCCGCCTACTATTGGTGCGCTGTCAAGGCCAACGGGCTTGAAAGACTTGGCGAGTTCCAGTTGGTAATCGCCCGCTGCTATGGGTGTGCCAACTCGCACAGTCATCCTTTGTGTGCCTGCAAATACGGCAGCACCACTGGCAACAACGGTAAGCGGGTCAACTTTATGATCCAATTGAATTCCTAGTTTTGCTGCGAGGATTTCTCGAAAATAGGGGGCGAGTGTCGGGCCGCCGACAAGAATTACCCTTTCAATCGCATCCTTGCCGAGCTTTTGTTCCCTCAACACCCGTTTTGAAATGTCCACAGAACGGAGGATTATTGGTTCGGTAACAGTCACGACCTCGTTGCGCGTCAACTCACATTCAAATTCAATCTCGTCCCCGTTGTCGTCCTCAAATTTAGCTTCCACCATTGCTCGCTCATTTCGCGATAGGTCAATTTTCGCAATTTCTGCGGCGCGCTTTAGTTTGGTGAATGCCCGTTTCCACTTCTGGTTGCCGCGAGAAAAATCCGTCAAAGTAAAATCGTTGACCACGCGTGGCGCGATTAGCTTTTCGACAATCGCCCAATCAATGTTTGACCCGCCAAGAAAATTGTCCCCGCCGTGATGCGCAACGTGGATTGTCCCCTCCTCTGATTTGATGATAGCCGCGTCGAATGTGCCGCCGCCAAAATCATAAACCAGCCAGTAGGCTTTTTCCTGATCCACCTGGAAACCGTAGGCGAGAGCCGCCGCAACCGGCTCTTGTAGGAGCGGACTTTCCTTAAAGCCAGCAAGCTGTGCGGCTTTGCGTGTGGCATCGCATTGGTGCAACTCAAAAGCTGCCGGAACGGTAATTACTGAAGCTTCTACCACCTCGCCTGTCCGTTGTTCCACGTCAGCACGCAAAGATTTCAGTATTTCAGCGGAAAGCTCTTCGGGCTTGCGGGTTAGGCCGCTGCTTTTGAATGAATAAAGATGGTCAGTCCCCATTTGCCTTTTGAATTCGATATGGACGTTTTCATCTTCATCAACAATTCGGTTCTTTGCTCGCAACCCCACACGGACATCTCCCTTTTTGTTGATATACACAGCCGAAGGGGTGATGTCCGCATCGTTTCCGTCGGTCGTGTTTTTGATAATCTTCGTCGTTTCTCCGTGATTGCCGGAAAAGACGGCGATGGCACTATTTGTTGTTCCTAAATCAATGCCAAAATCTATGGTGGTTCTATTCATTTTGAAAAGTTTTGAGGTTACGATGACGTATTTGAGATGAG
>DATEGR010000342.1:0-10450 GCA_035279985.1 Verrucomicrobiia bacterium | reverse complement strand
AACGTTTGGTTGGCCCAACGCAACCGCCAACCCCAACGTTATGTGTGGCGTGCAGACGGGGCAGCCATTTTGGAAAAAATCAACCGCGCCCGCATTAAACTCGAAGAAATAAAGGCAGACACTTCGAGGACACTACACTAGCTCGACTGCGATAAGCCAAAGAATAGCCTTCTGTCTTTTTGCTATGGCGACGACTTCCATATCAGTGAAAGGTGTATTTTCTATCGTCCTTTTTCTCGCATCAATCTCTACCGGCGTGAGTGGCCGCAGGTCAAGGGAACAGACTACAGCGTCGTCTGGATACTCACTGCCGCAATATGTGCATCTTTTCATTTTCGTGACAATGCCGCCTCACAAACAATCGGCGGCTGGTCTTGCAGCCTATCCTTTGTCACGTTTAAACTGTATTTTGTGGTTAAGTCTTTGTCCAGCAGGTTTTTGATTCCAACAACGTTGCGGGCGAATCGCAATTTTTGGATAACCGCATGCGCTCCGTCCCAAAGGGACGATTTGAAAATAGCCCGGCGTTTTAACGCCGGGATGCGACGAGGTTGCCTTAAGTCCCGCCGGGACGATCGGAAAAAACGCTTCGTTTCGGTCGTCCCTGCGGGACGCGGCGTGCTTCTAATCCTTACCGGCGTTGAAACGCCGGGCTATTCTCGATGATTCCTCCGGAACCGGACTTTATTGCGGATTTCTGCAAATATGTGCGCCTACGGCGCTTGGTCACCGCGCCAGGACAAATCAGTTCAGTCGGCCAATTTATCCGTGCTTGTGGATTTCGGTTTCAACCTTTGAAACCGTTCGACGAACAAGAAGAAAACGCCTGGCTCGGCGTGCCGTTCCATTTGCTCGCGGCGGAAAGGAACGCCTTTGCCCATTGCCGGCTGGTGATCCGTTTTGCGATGGTAGGGACGCCGTGCTGCGGCGTCACCGTCCGCGTTCAGCGGACGGAATCCCGATTCCATCGGGACTGAACGCGGCGCGGTCATCGCAGCGCGATGACCCTACCCTGGAATTCCAGAACGTACCACTGCCCATCGCCGGAACGAGTTGACAATGTCGCGTCAGAATTATTATTCTTTCTTAAATTGATTCAAGTTATATTGAACAAACTTGAATCCCTGATATGAAGGCCGCTCGATGAAAAAAAACATTCCACTGATGTGTCGCAAACCGTGGTCAGGCATCATTGTTTTCCCGCTGCTCTTCTTTTGGATCGGGACAGGTTGGGCCGGCGCTGCCCCGGCTGCCGGCCAATCCGCCGCCGAACAGCTTCAGCAACGGAAGGGCGATCTGCTGACTGGCGTTCAGCGGGGTGTTTGTTATTCCGGATTCCGGCATGGACAACATCCGGACCGGGGCGTTGGCGCCGTCAACCCCAGCGACAAGGAAATGCTGGAGGACCTTCAACTCCTGGCCCGGAACGGCAATTTCGGCCTGATTCGTCTCTATGATTCCGACGAAAACTCCGAGGGGGTTTTGCGGGTGATTAAAGCGAACCATATCCGCGTGAAGGTCCTGCTCGGGGCCTGGCTGGACGCCGAAGTCAGCAATCCGGAGTGTCCCTGGCACAAGGAGCCGTACCCGCAAAAGGACCTGGACGCCAATAAAATCAAAAACCAGAAACAAATTGAACGAGCCGTCCGGCTGGCCAACGCTTATCCGAAGATTGTGGTCGCCGTGGCCGTCGGCAATGAAGCGATGGTCAGTTGGACCGACCATAAAGTTCCCGTGGAATCCGTCATCGCGTACGTTCGCCGGGTCAAAAGCGCCATCAAACAACCGGTGACCGTGTGTGACAATTTTGATTTCTGGGTTAAAAACGGCTCCGCGCTCGCAAAGGAACTGGATTTTATTTCGGTGCATTCGTATCCCGCCTGGGAAGGCAAGGGAATTGACGAGGCGTTGCCGGCCACCATCGCCGAACTACAGGCGGTCCGAAACGCGCTGCCTCGCAGCCGGATGGTGATGACCGAAGCCGGCTGGGCCACGGTGGCCACCGAATTCGGCGATCGGGCCAGCGAGGCAAATCAAAAGCGGTATTTCGATGAGTTGTATGCGTGGACGGGCAGGGAAAACATCACCACGTTTTTCTTTGAAGCCTTCGACGAAGATTGGAAGGGAAACAATAACGATCCCAATCCGAACGGTGCGGAAAAGCACTGGGGCATTTTTGCCATTGATCGGAAACCCAAGCTGGTCATGGCCGGGCTGTATCCCGATCTGGTGCTAAAGAAGGATTTGAACTAGAGAAAGCTGGACCGCCGGGCCAGTTGTCCTTGCCTTTTGCCGGCACCCTGACGGTTCGGTGAATCTCCGCCGAATTTTTCCAGAATTTCGTTTTCACGCCTTGCCAATCGCCCCGTTTCACCGCAAATTATCTAAAACAAGAAGAGCACATGAGCAAAGAGGCAAAACTGGAATTGGAAGGAAAGGTATATCCACTGCCCACGATTGAAGGCAGTGAGGGAGAAAAAGCGATGGACATCTCGTCGCTGCGCGCGAACACGGGCTATATCACGCTGGACGATGGCTATGGCAACACGGGTTCGTGTATCAGCAAAATCACCTTTATTGACGGGGAAAAGGGCATTTTGCGTTATCGCGGCATTCCGATTGAGGAGTTGGCGGAGAAATCCACCTTCATCGAGACCGCCTATCTGATCATTTACGGCGATTTGCCCACGCGGGCGCAATTACGGAAGTTTTCCGACCTGTTCACCGAATATCAATTCCTGCACGAGGACATGAAATATCATTTCGAGAGTTTCCCCATGGGCGCGCACCCGATGGCGATTCTCTCGGCGATGATCAACGCGACGAGCTGTTTCGACGAGGAACTCATGAACTGGCGCTGGGGCAAGTCGAACCAATTTGACGTTTATGCGGCGAAATTGATTTCCCAGGTGCGCACGATTGCGGCGTATGCATACCGCAAATCGCGCGGCCTGCCGCTGATTTACCCCAAGAAAGCCTACAAATACACGGCCAATTTCCTGCACATGATGTTTTCCACACCGTATGAGGATTTCGAGCTCGAACCGGAAGTGGTGAAGGCGCTGGACTTGATTTTTCTCCTGCACGCCGATCACGAACAAAATTGCTCGACTTCAACCGTGCGCATGGTGGCGTCGAGCCAGGCCAATTTGTTTGCCAGCGCGGCGGCCGGCGTGTGCGCGCTGTGGGGGCCATTGCACGGCGGCGCCAACCAGGCGGTGATTGAAATGCTCGTGGAAATCCACCGGGAAGGTGACGATGGTTCAAAGTTCATTGCTGCCGCCAAAGACAAAAACAGCGGCCGGCGTCTCATGGGGTTTGGTCACCGTGTCTATAAAAATTACGACCCGCGCGCCAAAATCATCAAAAAAGCCTGTGATGAGGTCCTGGCCAAATTGCGCGTGTCCGATCCCCTGCTGGATATTGCCAAGCATTTGGAGGAGGCGGCGCTGCGCGATTCGTATTTTGTGGAGCGCAAGTTGTATCCCAATGTGGATTTTTACAGCGGCATCATTATGCGCTCGCTCGGCATTCCGGTGGAGATGTTCCCTGTGATTTTTGCGATTGGCCGCATGCCCGGCTGGATTGCGAATTACAAGGAAATCATGGAGGATGCCAAGAACCGCATTGCCCGGCCGCGGCAGATCTACGCCGGCCGGACGCTGAATCATTATGTGCCTCTGGAAGAGCGGAAATAATCCGGCGATTTCATTGGCAAAGTTGCGGGAACGCGTCGCAGTTTGGGACAGGGAGAAGGCATGATTCGTGCTGAATCGAGAGTGTACTTGCCGTGAAAAAAATCCTGGTAATTGACGACGAAGAATGGCTGCGCGAGATGATACGTCTCGCGCTGAAACAGAAGGGCTTTGATGTCATTGAGGCCGCCAATGGCGCCGATGGCATCGAACGGGCGCGCCGGGAACTGCCCGACCTGATCCTTTGCGACATCAACATGGAGAAGGTGGACGGATATTTGACACTCGCTTCCCTGCGCAATGAAGCGCCCACGGCCGCCATTCCATTCATTCTCATGACCGGCCTGGCCGACAACGCCGGCATGAGGCACGGCATGGAATTGGGCGCGGATGATTACCTGCCGAAACCCTTCACCACGGACGCGATGTACGCCGCCGTGGACGCGCGCCTGAAAAAGGCCCAGACCGTGCGCGACGAGGCCGAACGCAAACTGGCCAGCTTGCGCGACAATATCAGCCTGATGCTGCCGCACGAACTCCGTACACCCCTGAACGGTATTCTGGCCTACGGCGAAATGCTGACCACGGACAGCGCCACGCTTAAAGCCGCGGAAATTGCCGAAATGGGCCACGTCATCCATCAATCCGGCCGACGGTTGGAACGGCTCATTGAGAACTTTCTGATTTACGCGCAACTGGAACTGGTCGCCAGTGACCCCAAAAATATCAACGCCCTGCGGATGGGACAGACGGAACATCCCATTCCCCTGATTGAAAAGCATGCCACGGCGCAGGTGCCGCAGGCTGACCGGGCCGGGGATTTGATCATGGAATTGGCGGACGTTCCCGTGCCGATCGCCGAGGAATATCTCGCCAAAATCGTGGATGAGCTGGTCCAGAACGCCTTCAAATTTTCGGAAGCCGGCTCTTCGGTGCGTATCAAATTGGAGGAGGTCTTTAATACCGCCATTTTATCCGTCAGCGATCAAGGTTGTGGATTTTCCACCGAGCAGATCGCCCGCATCGGCGCTTACATGCAATTTGACCGCCGGATGCATGAGCAGCAGGGGCTGGGATTGGGGCTGACGATTGCCAAGCGGCTGGTGGCCTTGCACGGTGGCACGCTTTCCATCGAAAGCACCAAGGGCAGTGGCGCGGTCATCACGGCCAAGCTGCCCAAAACCAGGCCGGCAGAACTGAACGGCAGTGTTTAGAGGGGAAGCCTCAAGTAAAGAGCGATCAGACCGCGTTCGGCAAGTTCCGCAATTAAAAAGACCAGCACAATTCCCAGGACGTTCAGCAGGGACGTCAGCGCATTGTCCAACGCCGGGGAAAAATTCACTTTTCCTTGTCGTAGCCGCGAGGTGCGCGGCAGGATGAGGATCAAAGCACGCCACAACCAGCGCAACACGGTACGCAACGGCTTCAACACGGTTTGCGCTTCAGCGGACACATAATTCCAGAAGGAATATTTGCCAAAATAGACATAGCTGTTCAACAGGTGCAGAACCAGCAGCATCCCGGCGGCAAATTTCCAGGCCAGGTAACTCCCCAGGCCGATCACCAGCGAAGCCTCCAGGCGATGCAGAGCCGAAACCGGTTGCGGCACGATGGCCAGCCACGCCAGCAGCCAGCTTGCCAGCCACCACAACAGAGACACCAGTGCCAGCGGCAGAAAGAATTTTATCCAACGCGGCAGGCGATCCATCAATCCCAACTGCATCCGCACCAGACGATGGAACGGTTCCGGGCCCGCCAGAATCGAGAACAACAGGAGCCAAAGGTAAAACACGCCCAGGGTCAGCCCGAAACTGAGAATGGAGAACAACAGGATGTGTCCGAATAAATCGCTGCGGAACGAGAGTTCGATGACGCCCAGATTCAATTTTCCCGCCGCCCAGCCGACTCCCGAACCGATTTGCCAGTAGAGGACTGCCCGCAGAAACAACAGCCCGCCCAGCGTCACGGGCAAATGCCAACGCCGCAACCGTTGCGGTTCGGCGCGCCGCAACGTACCGATCAAAGTTGCCGGCGTCCGTTTACCGAGCGGATCGAAGCGGAGCGAGCGCCAGTTGAGCCATAGCAACAAGCCGGCAAGGTTCAGGATGAAGTCAACTATGCCCATGCGAATTTCGAACTACGATTGGCGAACGCCGAATGATGCGCAATTCGAAAATGAGCATTCGTAATTCAACTACATCATCTTCAACAACGTGTCCGCCATTTCACTTGGCGTGGCCGCAACGCCAATGCCTGCCGCTTTGAACGCCGCAATTTTCGCTGCCGCCGTGCCTTTGCCGCCGCTGATGATGGCGCCCGCGTGGCCCATGCGGCGTCCCGGTGGCGCGGTCGCACCCGCGATGAATCCGGCCACGGGCTTTTGACAATTCTGTTTGATCCATTCGGCAGCCTCCTCCTCGGCGCTGCCGCCGATTTCGCCAATCATGATGATGCCCTGCGTGTCCGGGTCATCGTTGAACAATTTGATGATATCCAGATGTGACATGCCGGGGACGGGATCTCCCCCGATGCCGACGCAGGTGCTTTGGCCCGCCCCGCGACAGGTCAATTGCCAGACGGCTTCGTAGGTCAGCGTGCCGCTGCGTGAGACCACGCCGACATGACCTTTTTTGTGGATGTAACCGGGCGCAATGCCGATTCGGCAGCCACCGTACGAATCCTTGCCTTCACCGGGCGTAACGACGCCCGGACAGTTCGGTCCAACAAGGCGCGACCGGGTGTTGCCCGGCATCGCACGTTTGACACGAATCATGTCGCGCGCCGGGATGCCTTCGGTGATGCAAACAATTAGTTCCAGTCCCGCATCCACGCCTTCCAGGGCGGCATCGGCGGCAAAGGCCGCCGGAACAAAAATGGCTGAAGCCGTCGCGCCGGTTTGCTTCACCGCGTCGGCAACGGTATCGAAGACCGGAACTTTTTTTCCTCCATGCTCGAAAAATTGCCCCCCCTTGCCGGGGGTGACGCCGGCCACGACCTGAGTGCCGTAGTCAATTGAGAGCTGCGCATGCTTTGCGCCAAAGCTGCCGGTGATGCCCTGGATAAGGACTTTGGCGTCGGGTTTGACGAGAATCGACATGATAAAATTTACGATTTCGGATTTGCGATTTATGATTTGTTCCGCTTGTGGATGCAAATGGTGTTGCCATCGGGGTCAAAAATCATGGCCATGCGGCAGACGGGCGTCTCGCACGATTCGATGCGGAATTTTACTTTGTGCTCGCGCAAATGTTTGATGGCCGCGTCAAAATCCTCAACTTCCAACGCGGCGGAACACCCGTCGGGGTTCGGCTTGAACATTCCCGGCGCACAGCCGATGGCCAAGGCATACGGCCCAAACTCGTATTCCACCCACTTGTCTTCAATCACGGTGGTGGGTTTCAGGCCCAGCACATCTTCGTAGAACTTGCGGGCGCGTTTGATATCCGTGACGGCGTAACAACAAAATGCCAGTTCAATGACTTTTAGCATAATTTATTTCCTCTGGGTTTGCGGATTAAAATTTGCCGGTATGGGACCTGGTTGGTCTGGTTGAAGCAGGTTGTTTGGCGGGAAGGAAAAGCAGTACCGTCCGGTTGCGGGTCCACCACGATCCGGAGCGCCCCAGCGCATTGAGGCTTTTCAACCAGCGGGTTTCCAGGCGCAGGCTCCAGAGCCACCGCCGTGGCCGGGTCATTTCCTCCAGCAATCGCTCGCGCAGGTCGGTGCATTCCTGCTTCGTTCTTTCGTGCTGGCGAACCAATTCAATCATTTGTTTCTGCAAATCAATCAACCGCCGGTAGGGTTCCAAATCCTCCGCCACCGGGGTTGCGGCCTCCATTTTCTCCTCTTCGAGAAACATCGCATCCTTGAGTAGTTGGGTCATTTGCTTCCGATCACCGCCTTCACCACTTTTTGCGCCGCGTCGGCCATCGAATCGCCGGTAATCAGTTTCAGGCCCGAATCGGCCAGTGTTTTTTTGCCGGTAGCGACATTGTTCCCTTCCAATCGCACGACGAGTGGGAGGTTTAAATGCGTTTCCTTGACGGCCGCAACAATGCCGGTGGCGATGACGTTGCAATCCATGATGCCGCCGAAAATGTTCACCAGGATGCCCTTTACGTGCGGATCTTGCAGGATGATTTTGAACGCCGCGGTCACCTGTTCCTTGCTCGCGCCGCCGCCGACGTCGAGAAAATTTGCCGGCATGCCCCCAAAATGCTGGATGATATCCATCGTGGCCATCGCGAGGCCGGCGCCATTGACCAGGCAGGCGATGTTGCCGTCCAACTTGATGTAATTGAGGTTGAACTTGCTGGCCTCGATTTCCAGCGGTGCTTCCTCGTTCAAGTCGCGCATCGCCTGGAGGTCCGCATGCCGGTACAGCGCGTTGTCGTCGAGCGAAATCTTGGCGTCGAGCGCAACCACCGCTTCCTTGCCGTCCGGCGCTTCCACCACACACATGGGATTGATTTCCACGAGGGACGCGTCGCATTCCCACCAGGTCCTGAAAACACCGGTGATGAATTTAACACCGGCGTTGAATGCGTCGCCCTTGAGTCCCAGGGCCGCGGTAATTTTGCGCGCCTGGAACGGCATGAGGCCGACGGCCGGGTCAATCCATTCCTTGAAAATTTTCTCCGGCGTTTTGGCCGCGACCTCCTCAATGTCCATGCCGCCTTCGGTGCTGGCCATGACCAGCGGGCGGCCCACGGCGCGATCCAGCAGCACGGCCAGGTAAAATTCCTTTTTGATTTTTGCACCACTGGCGAGGAGCAGCGTCTGCACCCGGCGGCCGTCCGGCCCGGTTTGTTTGGTAATCAGGACATTGCCCAGCATTTTCCCGGCGATCGAAACCGCCTCGTCCACCGTCGCCGCCACTTTGACGCCACCTTGAAAACCGCTGGTGAAGATGCCTTTGCCGCGTCCGCCGGCGTGAATTTGCGATTTGACGACCACCCGCGCGTTGCCGCTGGACAAAATCTTATCCGCCGCCGCGCGAACTTCCTCAAGGGTCCGGGCCGGAATCTCCAGCGGGACGGCGACGCCGTTTTGGGCGAGCAACCGCTTGGCTTGATACTCGTGAATGTTCATGTCCTGATAAAACCCGCCGCATTGAACGGAGATTGGCGCCGGAAATCAAACTTTTAAACGAACGGTCAGCGGTTGGGGCGCATCTCACTATCTTGCAAGCAGGGCACGCTTCCCGTGTGCGGGTTAAGGACGCCTCTGGCTTCCGGTTCCGAGACACGAAGCCAGAGGCTTCGTAAACTCGCAGGCCGGAGGCCCGCGCTACAAACACCATCCAAGCAACTGAGATGCCCGGAGGTTGGCTTTCAACGGGTGAGGCGGTGGAAAGCCGATTGGAAATCCCGGGGAAATTATTTTTTGACAACGAGGGTCTGATTCAACCAGTCCGCCAGCCTGTGCTGCCAGGTGGGGTCGAATTTCTCCCAGTCGGCGATGCGGTGGCCGGGGCCCTTGAGAAAATAAAGTTCGCACGGCACCTTGTTTTCCTTGAGTTCGGCTGCAAAGTTCCGGGTGAAAAGCGGCAGAATGGTTTTGTCCGAGTCACCTTGCATGAGTAAAAACGGCGGCAGGCCGGGCTGGACGTGGGCGGTCGGCGACATTTGCCGCAACAGCGTCAAGGTTTCGTCATCCATTGAATCGCGGCCCAAAAGGTTTCGCATGGAAGACCATTTGCCCACGCCGCCGCGGTGTTCTGCGTCGGCCACCAAATCCGTCGGTGGCGCGAGACCAACCACGGCCTGGACGCGCGTGTCCGGCCGGGCCAGTGTGGCGGCCAGGCAGACTAAATGTCCTCCCGCCGAGTAACCCAGGAGGGCGATTCGATTCGGATCACCTTTGTATTCCGCCGCGTGGGCTTTCACCCAGCGGATGGCGGTCTGCACGTCGTCGTAGCAATCGGGCCAGTGGTTGGCGGGGGCGAGGCGGTAATCAATTGAAAACCAGGTGAAATGATTTGCGGTCAGCGCCTTCAGAGCGGGTGCGAAATCGCCTTTACCGCTTTTGTCGCCGGTGCTCCAGCCGCCGCCGTGGACGGCGAGGACCACGGGAAAGGGTCCGGTCCCGTCGGGTACATTTGCATCCAGCCGCAGGATTTCGTTGGCGGCCGTTCCATACTCGATGTTGGTTTTGAGTTCGGCGTGGACGATGCTCGCGCAGCAGGCTCCTGCCAGAAATATCAGAACGGCCGGTTTCATGGTTTTAAGGTGGAAACGTTGTTGGTGGATGGGGAGGTAAAATTCACGGCGGGAAGCTGTGCGAGAACGGCCAGGGGATTCCAATGGTCGGGATCGCCGAGGACTTTTTCCGCGGTAATGGCGTCCGCCTCGCGTTCAGTCAGCTGACGCGCCCATTTCACGCGCGCCGGCGGATTGGCACCCGGGCCGGTGCTGTCGAATTCGGCGTAGCGCGCCGACTTTTCGCGTGCCGGGTCCCGCCAATTGTCCCAGCCGGGGGGACGAACCACGCCGGACATTTCCGTGTTCAGATAAGTCACGCTGGCGTAGGCCCGCCATGGCCGGCCCAGATAAGTTTTAACGTCGGGATTTTCGCCGGTGATCCGGCAATGCGAAAAAACATAACCGAAAGGATGATCCGCCGGTGTCGAGGCCGCGGTGATATAACCTTTTCCGAGACAGTCGATGTGGCAGTGGTCATAAAATTCGGTGGCGCCACCAAAAATAAAATCCACGGCGCCGGCAATATAACAATCCACGTAATAGTGCCGCCAC
>DATEGR010000341.1:0-9584 GCA_035279985.1 Verrucomicrobiia bacterium | reverse complement strand
TGATCACCCAGCTGATTATCGGCGCGAGTCACGTCGTCCGTTCCTACGGGTTGTTTGCCGCAGTGGTTCTGGTCGGGGCGTTCTTTGGCGCGCGTACCTGGTTTTCCTCTGAAAAAGGCCGGCGCGTCTGGGAACGGGTGGTGTTGCGCTCACCGTTGGTTGGCCCGTTGGTGGCGCAATTTGCCATGGCGCGCTTCTGCCGGATGCTCGGGACCCTGCTCGGCGCGGGAGTTCCATTGGTGCAGGGTTTGAATGTCGCCCGCAAATCCATCGGCAACCAGACGCTCGTGGACGCCGTTTCCGAGTCCATCCAGCGCGTGCAACAAGGCGGCCGGCTCGGCCAAAGTCTCGCGGAATGCAAGAATTTGTTCTCGGGTTCCGTCCTGGAAATGATTTCCGTGGCCGAGGAAAGCGGCAAACTCGACGCGGAACTCGTCCGCATCGCCGCCGTTACCGAGTCCGATTTGGACCGCAACCTGAAAACGGCCGTATCGTTTGCTGAACCATTGATGCTGTTTTTGATCGCCGCGTTCATCGGCACCATTTTTATCGGCATGTTGCTGCCCGTCTTCTCGCTGCAGGATTATATCAAATGAAATTGAACCACCGACGACGAACCATGAAAATTCAACTCCGAACTCCGGACTCCGGACTCCGAACTCTGCCACGGGCGTTCACGCTCATTGAAATACTCCTGGTCATGACCATTATTGCCATCCTGGCGGCCATTGTCATTCCCAAGATGGTGGGCCGCAGCGAACAGGCGCGCCAGACCGCCGCCCACGCCGACCTTTCTTCCATCAAAACCGCGCTCGACGCCTACGAGGTCGACAATGGTTTCTATCCCAAGAGCCTGCAGGATTTGATCCAGCAGCCCAGCAACGCCCGAAACTGGCACGGGCCGTATCTGGACAACCTGCCCCAGGACCCGTGGGGCAATCCCTACGTTTATGCTTATCCCGGCCGGCACAATCCCAACGGCTTCGACATTTACTCCATTGGACCGGATAGCAAAGCCGGGACTGACGATGATATTGGCAACTGGACCAAGTAAATGAAATTGCGACCGCAGAGTGACAAGTGGCAGTTGACCGGTGACCGGGAGAATGCCCGGCCGGCACTTGGGTCAGGTCACGCGTCACGCGTCGCGCCTCACGCCTCTGCCTTCACGTTGATCGAGCTGATTCTCGTTATGGCGTTGGTGGTGGTCATCACCTCACTGGCGGCACCGGCGATGTCAAACTTCATCCGCGGGCAGGCGCTGGATTCCGAAGCACGGCGGTTGCTGGCGCTGATTCACGCGGGGCAGAGCCGCGCCGTTTCGGAAGGCCTGCCGATTGTGCTCTGGGTGGACGAAAAACAGGGCACTTATGGGCTTCAGGCAGAAACAACTGGAAGAAATGGCGACCCGAAAGCGGAGAATCTGTCCGTGGACGAACATTTGCAGATCGCGGTCGTGAACACCGGTTCAGCGGGCATGATCAGGTTTCGCGGTTTGCCGGCCATCCGTTTTTTGCCGGACGGCACGGTGGATGAAAACAGTCCGTCAACGCTGCGTCTGACGGACGCCAGGGGCCAGGTCCTCTGGTTGATCGAATCGCACAACCGTAATGGTTATGAAATTCAGAACGCAGAAAAATAAAGGCAGGGTCGGGACGCTGCGCCGACCGGACGCCGCAGCGCGGCGTCCCTGCCAGGCCGCCTTTACGCTGGCGGAAGTGCTGGCGGCGATGCTGTTCCTGGCCATCGTCATCCCGGCGGCCGTGGAAGCGTTGCACGTGGCCAGTCTCGCCGGCGAGGTCGCTGCGCGCAAAGGCACGGCCGTGCGCCTCGGCGATCGCATTTTGAATGAAAGCATCGTGACGACCAACTGGAACGTGGGTTCGCAAAACGGAACCGTCACCGAAGGCGCCGGGGAATTTCATTGGACGCTGAACAACCAGATCTGGCCCGGGGACACAACGGCGGCGATGCGCTTGCTGACCGCCGAGGTGACATTTTCGGCGCAGGGCCATGACTATTCGGTCGAGTTAAGCACGCTGGTGAATTCGCAAGCAACGACCACCGCCTCAACGCGCGCGCAACCATGAAAATTAATGCAAACAATCTGCCAGTGTGCCGCCACCCTGCCACGGTAGCGCAAACAGCCTGTCTGCTGTATCGCGGATTGGCAATCCGCAGTGCGTTGCTCAACGGTTGGCGCCTTGGATTTCGCACGGCCGGCCGAATGCCATTCGGCGACACAGCAGATTACCAATCCGCGCTACGCTTGCGCGGATTCACGCTGATTGAAATGATTCTGGCGGTGGGCGTCGCGGCACTGGTACTGGCTGTGGTGGGCAGCGTCTTTTTCGCCGCCTTGCATTTGCGGGAGGAAACGCAGGCGGCGGTGGATGGGGCGACTCCGGTGGACCAGGCGCTGGCTGTAATGCGTCGTGATTTGGAGTGCGCGGTGACGCCCACCAACGGTACCAGCAAGGTTCTGTCCGGTGATTTCCGGGTGGGGACCCTCACCAGCCCGGGCATCAGCCAGCCGGTGGCCATTGAAATGTTCACTGCGACCGGCGCCCTGCGCGACGATGTGCCATGGGGTGACATCCAGAAAGTCACCTACGAATTGAGAGATCCAACCGACCGCCATGCGCCGGGTAAAGATTTGTATCGCAGCGTCATCCGGAATGTGATGGGCGCCACCATGCCCGCCGTGGACGACCAGTGGATGCTGGGCGGTGTGGAAAGCATCGGGTTTTCCTGTTTCGACGGCTCACGATGGTCCGACACCTGGGACACCTCCGGCATCACGTCGGTGAACACCAATCTGCCGGTCGCCGTCCGCGTGCGGATTCAGCTGGCTGGAAATAACCCTGCCACCACGCCGCCGATTGAAATGCTGGTATCCATTGATTCGCAGTCGCGTACCAATGCCGTTCTCAACTGAAACGGAAATGAAAATCCAACATTCAACATTCAACATTCAACATCGAACGCCCAAACCGGCGCAGGGTGGGCATGCCTTGGATGTTGAACGTTCGGCGTTGAATGTTGAATGTTCTCAAAATCAACGTGGCTCGGTGCTCATCATTGTGCTTTGGGTGTGCATCGGCCTGGTCGGTATCGCGCTCTATTTCGCCAATTCCATGACTTATGAACTCCGCGCGTCGGACAACCGTGCCTCCGGCCTCGCTACGGACCAGGCCATCGAAGGCGCGTCGCGTTACGTCAGCTCGGTGCTGGCCCTGTACGCCACCAACGGCGCGGTGCCCGCCACCAACCTGTATGCCGCCGCCGCCGTACCTGTCGGCGACGCACGGTTCTGGCTCCTCGGCCGCGATCCGTCCGGCACACCTTCCCCGGAACCCTATTTTGCCCTGATTGACGAAGGTTCCAAACTGAATTTGAACACCGTCAACACCAACGTTCTTTCCTATCTCCCCGACATGCCGCTGGATTTTGCGCAGGCCATAGTGGACTGGCGGAACACCAACAGTTCGGGCGCTTATGCTCTGGACTATGCGCAACTCGGCTACCAGGAAAAAGAAGCACCGTTTGAAACGGTGGACGAGTTGCGTCTGGTCTATGGTTCAAGCATGGCGTTGCTCGTCGGCGACGACCTGAACCGCAATGGCGTGCTCGACGCGAATGAAACCAATTCGACCGGCTCAAGCGAGATCAATCGCGGCCTGCTGGAATACACAACGGTATATACCCGTGAACCGAATTTCCATTCCGACGGCACCTCGCTGACCAACGTGAGCACTGCCCGCCCGCAGGGTCTGCAAACGCTTTTTGAGGACGCCGGCGTTGGCAATGCCAGTTCTCTGGCGGCGCAACTGGTTGCTCAAAGACCTCGTCAAGGGTATGCCGGATTGCTGGCTTTTTGTGTCCAGTGCAGGACGTTCGGCATGAGTTCAAGCGACTTTGCCAGAATTTCCGATGACGTGACGACGAGCACCAACGCCTACATCCGCGGACGTGTGGACGTCAACACAGCCGGCATTGACGTGCTGACCGCGTTGCTGGCGGGAGCCGGTCTTGACGAAAACACCGCGTCGGGCACGGCGCAATCGCTCATCACCTACCGCGGGCAAAATCCGGACAACCTGACGTCGGTTGCGTGGCTGGTGGACGCGCTCGGCAATACCAGCTCCGCCATCCGTGCGCTGGCCCGGGGTGATTACGTTACCACCCACAGTTACCAGTTTACCGCCGATATCGCCGCGGTTGGTCCTTTTGGCCGCGGCTACCGGCGTGTGAAGTTCATTTTCGACACGAGCGACGGCACGCCCAAAATCATTTATCGCCAGGATCTCAGCCGGCTCGGCTGGGCGCTGGGCGAGAAAGCGCGCGAAACCTACGTCGCAACCGCAATACCATGAACCACGTCCTGAAAATTAATTTCGGTAAGCGCAGAAGGCTGACGAGCGTGCTCGGGTTGACCCTGGATGGCAGCCGCCTCGAAGGCGTGGTGCTTCGCCGCACCAACGGTTCACTGCAGCTTCGCCAGACCTTTTGCGTCGCGCTCTCGCTCGATCCGTTGACGGCGGCGCCCGAACTCGTCGGCCGTGAGATTCGCAATCACCTTGACGCTGCCGGCGTGCGCGAGCGCCATTGTGTGGTGGGCGTGCCGCTCAAGTGGGCATTGACGGCGCACACCGAACTGCCGCCGCTACCGGAGGTGGACGCCGCGAGCCTGCTGCAATTGGAGGCGGAGCGCGGGTTTCCCTCTGACATCACAACACTGCGGCTGGCGGATTCGCGTTGCCCACTCGCCGCCAACAAACGGCACGTGACGCTGGCAGGCATTCCCAACGCCCAACTGGCGGCGCTGGAACAGGTTCTGGTGGCGGCAAAATTAAGGCCGGTCAGTTTTTCGCTCGGCCTGACCGCCCTGCAGCCGCCCGGCAGGGAAGCAGCCAAAGGTGTGCTGGCATTGGCGATTGGCGAGAGCCAGGTCGGTTTGCAAATCACTTGCGGTGGCGTGGCCGCTCTGCGTGCGCTGGAGGGCGCCATCGTCGACGAGGCCGGGCGGCGCGAGTTGCATACTGGTCTGGTGGCGCGGGAGGCGCGCATCACCCTGGGGCAATTGCCGGCGGAGCTGCGCGACGCTGTGAAACACATCCGCATTTTTGGTCCGCGCGAACTGGCGCAACAACTGGCTGACGAGATGGAGTTGCGCTTTGAGCCGATGGGACTGAAAGTTGAACTCGTTTCCGCCTATGCGCCGGATGAGTTTGGTGCCCAATTGCCGCCGGAAGCCTCGGTTTCCACCGCCTTCAGCCTGGCCGCGCGTTTGTTGATGGGCGAGCCGCCGGTTTTTGAGTTTCTGCCGCCTAAACCGTCGGCGCTGCAACAACTCGTCGCCCGGTATTCCTCCGGCCGGTTGCGCTCCGCCGGAGCCGTCGCAGCCGGGGTGGTGGTGCTGGTCGGCGGATTGTTTTTGTTCCAACAGGTCCAACTCATCGTACTGCGTTCGCAGTGGTCGGCCATGTCAGCCAGGGTGCAGGAGTTGGACGGTTTGCAGCAGGAAATCCGGCAATACCGGCCGTGGTTCGATGATTCCTTCCGCAGCCTGACGATTTTGCGCCAGCTCACCCTGGCGTTTCCCGAGGACGGCTCGGTTACGGCCAAGGCGGTGGAAATCCGTAACGGTAACACCGTGACCTGCAGCGGTACCGCGCAGGATAATGGCGCGCTGCTGCGGACGTTAAACCAGTTGCGCACCGCGGATGGCGTGACCGATGTCAAGCTGCAGCAGATTCGCGGCAAATCGCCCATGCAATTTTCATTCGACCTTCACTATGGAAACGGAGGCGGCAGTGAAAATTGAGACCCGCCAGCAATTCCTGATCGTGCTGACCATCGCGGTCGCCGCGTTGTTCGTCGGTGAACGCCTGATTTATGAGCCGCTGGCGAATTGGTGGTCGGCGCGTTCGCAGAACGTGGCCACCCTGCGTAAACAGGTGAGTGACGGAAAAATGCTGCTCCAACGCGAGCAGACCATCCGCAGCCGCTGGGCCCAGATGAGAACGAACACGTTGTCCGCCGACACTTCGTTGGCGGAGCAGCAGGTGCTCAAGGCGTTTGACAACTGGTCGCAGGACAGTGGGGCTGGTATCACCGGCATCACCCCGCAATGGAACGACGACGCCACGAATTACGTGACCGTGGACTGGCGGGTGGAGGCGGCGGGCGATCTTGGTTCCCTGACCCGGTTCCTCTACGACATCGAGCAGGGGCCGCTGGCGCTAAAGCTGGAATCGGTGGACGTCAACGCGCGCGACGACACGGGTCAGCAGTTCACGCTCGGCCTGCAGATCAACGGGCTGGCCCTCCGGCCGGAGGCAAAATGAATTTGAGAACACCACCATTTAAACCTGTGGTCCCGGCCTGGGCGGGCGTTGCCTTGCTGCTGGCCGCGGTCGTTTCCGTGGCGGCGCAGGCGACCAACGGGACGGATTTTGCGTCGTTCCAGGTCATCGGCCAGCGGAACATTTTTGATCCCAACCGCGTGCCGCACCGGCGCTCCGCCAGTCCCGCGGCGCGCGTGGTTGATTCGTTTTCCTTCGTGGGCACGATGAGCTATGCCAAGGGCACCTTCGCGTTTTTCGACGGCACCAGTACCGACTTTCGCAAGGTGCTGGAACTCGAAGGCAGCATTGCCGATTTCAAAGTCACCGCCATCAGTCCGAAGTCGGTCACGCTGGTGTCTGGCACCAACGAAACAATTTTGCCGCTGGGCACGCAAATGCGCCGTGACGACGATGGCCATTGGGTGGTCTCGACCGAAGCGGCATCCTATGCCAGCACGGGCAATTCAGTTGCGGCCGGTTCAGCGCACCGTTCTTCCGGTCGCGAGCGCTATGGCAGTTCCCCGACCGGTACCACGATCACGACTGACAATTTGCAACCGGACGGTTCCAACCCGCCGCCTCTCGACGGCGCCGCGGGTACGGGACCGGACATGGCGCCCGACGCCGCGCCTCCTCCCGGTGGGGCCAACGACGCCTTGACGCGTTTGATGCGGCAACGCGCGCAGGAAGAACAACAACTAGGATCAGGACAAGGACAATGAAAACCATTATGCCATTTCTCTTGGCGGCGGTTTTGACCGCCGGAACTTTCAAAACCAACGCACAGTCCGACGGCGCGCCGCCACCGGCCGCAACGCCACCGGCGTTTGCCGCCACTGCCTCCTCGGCGGCACCCGCGGCGGCCGCGTCGATGCCAACTGCCATTCCCGCGTTCGAGGCGACCATGCCGGCAGCCAGTACTGCGGCCACCAATGGTCTGCGGCTTAATTTCCGCGGGGCGCCCTTGGAGTCCGTGTTGGAGTATCTCAGCGATGCCGCCGGCTTCATCATCGTGCTCGATACGCAGGTGCACGGCCGGGTGGATGTGTGGAGCGACCGGCTGGTGACCCGGGATGAGGCGGTGGACTTGTTGAATTCCGTTTTGAATAAGAACGGCTATGCCGCCATTCGCGACGGGCGGAAGCTGACGATTATGGACAAGAATGACGCGGTGACCCGCAACATTCCGGTGAAAACCACCAATGACCCCAACGCCATCCCTGACAATGACGAGATCGCCACGTACATCATCCCCATCCGGTTCGTGGAAGCCCGGCAACTGGCCTCGGATTTGTCGTCGTTCGTCTCGCCGCAGACGAGGATCGTCGCCAACGAAGCCGGCAACTCCATCGTCGTGACCGATACCCAGTCCAACATCAAACATCTGGTGCAAATCATCCAGGCCGTGGACAACAGTGCCGAAGCCGAGACGGAGATCCGCGTGTTCCGTTTGCATTACGCCAATCCCACCGACGTGGCCACCGAGTTGGGCAACATTTTCCCCAGCAGCAGTTCGGGCAATAACGCCCAGATGCCGATCCGCTTCGGCGGCGGCGGCGGGCCGGGCGGATTTTTTGCGCGGATGGCGGCCGCGAACGCTGCCAACAACGGTTCAAACGACCGTATGAAGAAGGCGACCCAGGTCACCGCCGTGGCCGATGAACGCATTCAGGCGGTCATCGTGACGGCACCGAAGGACTTGATAGATCAGATTGCGGGAATGATGCACGACCTGGATGTTCCTTCGTCACGGGACCAGAGCGTTTATGTCTATCACCTCGACCACGGCGATCCGAACCAGGTGGTGCAGGTGTTGCAGAATACTTTCGGCAACAGCAACACCCGGTCCACCACCGGATCGCAACAAGGCGCACTGGAAACCCGCGCGAACGCCGGCGCGACCTCGGCGGGCAATACCACGTCATCGCTCGGCACCACCAGCGGCACGAGTATGGGCGGCGGCAGCGGTCTGGGCTCAGGCCGGCTTCCTTGACTCCCCGAACTCTTTCAACCTGAAAATGATTATGAAAACAAACAAACATTGGAGACAGCTGGGCGGCGTTCTGGTTTTTCTCTGCTGCGCCGGGCTGACCCTCCAGGCGCAACAGCGCCCGGCCGGCGGCGGGTTCACCCCCTTTGGCGGCGGTTTTTTTAACGCCTTTAACAACGGGAATCGCAATGCCGGCACCACCGGCAACCAGTACAACAACAATGGCAACGTCGGCAACGCCACCATTTACGTGGACCCGGACACCAAGAACATCATCGTCATCTCCGACCAGCCGACCAGTGAACAGATCAGCAACGTCATCGCCCAGCTTGACCGCCCGAAACCGCAGGTGCTCATCAAGGTCGTCTTCCTGGAAGTGCAACACAACAATTCGCTGGATCTCGGCGTCGAAGGCGCGTACGGCAAAGGACTCGGCAACGGCATCACCGGCAACGCTGCCGATGTTTTCGGATTGAGCGGACTGAATTCGATCGTGACCAACTTCAGCGCCGTCGGCCCGGCCCTGGCGACTCCGGCGCTGTCCCCGACTGCCTCGGGCGGCGCCAATGGCTTCTACCAGATTATGGGCAGTGATTTTCAGGCATCCCTGCGTGCCATCGCCACCGCCGGCAAGGTGGAAGTGCTCTCACGCCCGTCGGTGCTCGCGCGCGACGGCCAGCCGGCGACCATTCTCGTCGGCCAGCAGGTGCCGTTGATTACCGGCGTCAGTTACACGGCCGTCGGCAATTCCACCATCCCGATCAACAACGTCACCTACACACCCGTTGGCATTCAGGTGAACGTCACGCCTTACATCTCCCGGGATAATTACGTGGAGATGATTGTCACGCCCCAGGATTCGCAGATTGACCCGACGCAGACCGAACCCATCGCCGCCGGCGTGAACGCGCCGGTGATTGACACCCGCACCGCCGATACCGTGGTGGTTACGCCGGACGGGGAACCGGTCGTCATCGGCGGCCTGATGGTGAATGACAAGACCTCCAGCGAAAACAAAATCCCGATCCTCGGCGATATCCCGGTCATTGGAAACCTGTTCAAACACAAGACCAGCAGTGACACCAAGAACGAGCTGATGATTTTCCTGACCCCGCATATCGTGCGGTTGCCGTCGGATTTACCGTCGCTGGCCAGCAGTGAACAGAAGAACATGCTGGTGCCCAAAACGTATTCCGAGCAGGAACTGGATCGTTTTTTGGATCGCCTGCCGGCGAAATGAAACC
>DATEGR010000340.1:0-14110 GCA_035279985.1 Verrucomicrobiia bacterium | reverse complement strand
TAAAATGATACTTCCCGCACAACAAATTGTGGCTCATTACAAGAAGGGGGATATTCTTATTGCTCCATTCGACGAGGATCAGGTGCAGGCCGCATCCTATGATTTGCGCGTTGGCGAACAGGGTGCAACCACCACTGGAAGGAAGCTCGTCAACATCAAAGAGGTTGGTTATCTGGCAATTGAGCCGGGAGATTTTGCCATATTGATAACTCTCGAAGAATTGAAGCTCGGCCCTCAATATTCAGCCCGTTTTGGACTTCGTTCAAAATATGCACGTAAGGGCTTGATTGCAACGACCGGACCACAAGTTGACCCTGGCTATCACGGACGGCTCATTATCGGACTTACCAATCTGACACCGAAATCAGTGACTCTGCCTTACAAAGACGACCTGTTGACCGTTGAATTCCACAAATTAGAAGAAGCAACGACCAAGCCATATACTGGTCCATATCAAGGAAAAATGGAACTGGGAGCAGAGGAAATCGAGGCGATTACGCAAAGTGAGGGAATGGCCTTGTCGGAGATGATTACAACTCTGCGGTCATTAAGTGCCAATGTCGGTAAATTGTCAGCAGACATGACGTGGATGAAATGGGTGTTGCTTGCGGGCGTTGGAATCCTCGCCCTTGGCATTGCCATTATTGGAATTTTAGTGGAACTGCGGCACTAATCTTTGGTGAAAATCCCTTTATTCCTGAATTATAATGCTGGCAACAATTTAGCGGAGCAATACCCGCAAATGTAACATTTTTTCACTTGGGTTGGGAGGAGGTTGCCTCGTAGCTTTGTCGCCTCATGGAAACCGTCCGGCGCGCCGTCATTGATGTCGGCACCAACTCGATCAAATTGTTGGTGGCCGACGTATCGGGGCGCGAGGTGCGGCCGGTGCATGAAGAGAGCCGGCAGACGCGCCTCGGCAAGGGATTTTACGCCACGCACCAGCTCCAGCCGGAAGCCGTCGCGCACACGGCCGCGGTCGTCTGGGAATTCGCCCAGATTGCGCGCGAAAGAAATGCCGATGCCCTCCGCGTCATCGCCACCAGCGCCGCGCGCGATGCGATGAATCCGGGCGACCTCACCACGGCCATTCAACGCGCGTCCGATCTCAAAGTCGAAATCATCTCCGGTGAACAGGAGGCTGAATGGGCCTTTCAAGGCGTGTGCACCGACTTCGAATTGGCCCGCCAACACCTGTTGCTGCTGGATGTCGGCGGCGGGAGCACGGAATTCATTCTGGGCCACGGTGCGCAGAAACACTTCGCCCAAAGCTTTCCGCTGGGTACAGTGCGGTTGCTCGAAAAAGTTCCGCACAGCGACCCGCCGACGCGCGGCGAATTCACTACCTGCCGCGATTGGGTCAAAAACTTTCTGCAGAAGGAGGTTCATCCTAAACTGGAACCGGCGCTGCACCGCGAAGCAAAACCCGGTTCCGCGACCGGCGAAATTCAACTGGTGGGCGCGGGTGGCACGACCAGCATTCTGGCGCGCATGGAGAATAAACTGGACCGGTTTGATCGGGAGCGCATCGAAAGCACGATTTTGAGCCGCGAACAGGTCACGGCCCATCGGAAACGACTGTGGAGCCTGCCCCTGGCCAGGCGCAAGGAAATCCCCGGCCTGCCGAAATTGCGCGCGGACGTGATACTCACCGGCGTCGTGATCTATGAGGCGATGATGGAAGAATTCGATTTCAAACAGCTCCGGGTCAGCACGCGCGGCCTGCGCTTCGCCGCGGTCATGGACTGAAACTATTTACGATATTCGATTTACGCGGTCCGGGAAATTTTGTGCGGCACGTAAATCGTAAATCGCATATCGTAAATTTAAATGAAATGCTTGATTGCCGGCTGCGGCTACGTCGGTTTGCCGCTGGGCAGGGAACTCATCCGCCTTGGGCACGAGGTTTATGGCCTGCGTCGAAGCGCGTCGGCGGAAGCCGAATTGACAGCAGCGGGCATTAAACCTCTCGTTGCCGACATTACCCGGCGGGAAACGCTCGCGAAGTTGCCAGACGAGTTTGATTGGGTCGTGAATTGTGTCGCCTCCCGCGGCGGCAGTGCGGAAGATTACCGGCGGATTTATCTGCAAGGCGCACGCAATTTGATTGAGTGGCTTTCGGCCTCACTGCCCGGGAAGTTCGTCTATACCAGCAGCACGAGCGTCTATGGCCAGACCGATGGCTCGCCGGTCAAGGAAACCAGTCTGACAGTGCCAGTGACGGAAACCGCAAAGATTCTTTTGGAGACCGAAAAAGTGCTGCTGACGGCGGCCAAGGAGCGCAAATTTCCCGCCGTGGTCCTGCGCGTGGCCGGTATTTACGGGCCGGAACGCGGTCATGGGTTCAAGCAATTCCTGAAAAATGAGGCGCGGCTTGAAGGTGACGGCTCGCGTTTCCTCAACATGATTCATCGCGACGACGTCATCGGCTGCATCAGCGCAGCATTGAAAAATGGCCGCGCCGGAGAAATTTACAATGCGGTGGATGACGAACCGGTGAGCCAGGTGAACTTTTTCCAGTGGCTGGCGGAAGAACTCGGCAAGGACCTGCCACCGTCGGTGCCTGCAAATTTCGAGGAAAATCGCAAGCGCGGCGTGACGAACAAGCGTGTGTCAAATCGAAAGCTGAAAATGGAACTTGGCTATCAGTTCAAATATCCGAACTTCCGCAAAGGCTATACCGCCGAGATTCTCCGCCTGGAACGTGCGGGTGAACTGAACGTCTCGCCGGACCGATCATAACTATTCCCTGTCACATCAGGTCTTCTGGATCGCCGTCTTGACCCGGTCCGGTGTCATCGGCAATTGACACAGTCGCGCACCGGTCGCGTCGTGGATGGCGTTGGCAATGACCGCGCCCATCACCACGATGGCCGGCTCGCCGCCGCCTTGCGGAGGGTGATTTCTGGCGTCGAGGATCACGGTGTCCATTTTCGGCACCCAAGTGTAGCGCGGGATTTCGTAGGTGTCATAGTTCGTGTCCAGGACCTTTCGCCCTTTGAAATGGATTTCTTCCGTCAGGGCATAACCCATGCCCATGGTGATGCAGCCTTCCATCTGGATTTTCGCGCCTTCCGGGTTAATGACCAGACCCATGTCCTGGGCGCAGGCAACGCGTTTGACCTGGACCGCGCCGGTTTTGGTATCCACGGCCACTTCTGCGATGGCGGCCACATACGTGCCGGCATCAATGCCGCAGGCAACACCGTAACCGCGTTTGCTCGGGGCTTTCGCCGGCGTCCACCCAAAGGTCTCGGCGGCGGTTTTAAGCACGCGAACCATACGCGCGTCGCTCAAATTGTTCAGACGGAATTCCACCGGATCCACTCCCGCCGCGGCGGCCATCTGGTCGATGTGCGATTCCCGGGCAAAGGTGTTGGTATTGTTTCCCGGGGCGCGCCAGGCGCCGGTATGAAACGGATGCTCTGATCCCTGCCAGCCGCGGCCGTGCCCGGAAGTGCGGTGATTCGGAATGGTGTAGAACTGTTGTGCGCCGCGCTCGCCGGCATAATAAACATCATAGTCCCAGAAGGCCATTTTCCCGGACGCATCCACACCGGAACTGATCTTGATGATGGCCGCCGGTTGAAATGTGTCATAAAAGAATTCCTCTTCCCGGCTCCACATCACCTGCACGGGTTTGCCGACGATTTTTGCCAGCTGGGCGGCTTCCACGGCCTGCTGGTTGTAGGTCTTGCCGCCAAATCCGCCGCCGACAAACGGCGTGATGACCCTTACTTTTTCCGCCGGGAATCCGAGCGCCCGGGCAATCTCGCCCTGGGCACCAAAAGGATTCTGCGTTGAAGCCCAAACCGTGGCCTTCCCATCTTCAATCTGGGCCAGCGCGGTGTGGGTTTCCATGGGTGAATGAGCGACGTATCCGTCAAGATAGGTGGCTTCGATCGTTTTGGCCGCCAGTTTCCGGCCGGCCTCCAGGTCGCCGCCCGACGTCAGAACATTGGCCGGTGGCGAAACACTCAACAGATGATCAAAAATATTTTTGTCGTCCACCTTGGCTTCAGGAACGTCATAATCCGCTTTGATCTGCGCCAGGGCGTTTTCTGCGACGTCGGGAAACTCGTGAAGGACCGCAATGAGATCCTTGCCTTGATAATCCTTGTCTTGAACCACCTGCACGCCGGGGATTTTATTGGCGGGCGCGGTGTCCACGCTTTTCAATTTGGCATCATGAGCAGGCGGGCGCAGGATCTTCGCGTAGAGCATTCCGGGCAGGCGGATATCGCCCGCGTAATGAGCGGTGCCTGTGACTTTGGCCCGGCCATCCCGGTGCAACTCGGGCTGGCCGACGACCGTGAATTGGGAAGGATCCTTTAACGACGGTTTGCCTTCGATATGTCGCTCGATTTTTTTCCCCTGGGTCAATTGACCGTAAGTCATCCGGCGTTCTGGCCTCTCCTTGTCAAAAATGACGCCGTCTTTCGCCGTCAATTGTGATTGCGGGACCTTGAGGGAATCCGCCGCCAGTTCCAGCAGCACGGCTTTGGCCTCCGCCGCGGCGGCTTGCAGGGCCGGTCCGAACATGCGCGTTGTCATCGAGCCGAACGTTCCCATGTCCCAGGGACACAGGTCGGTGTCACCCATGACCATGTCCACGGTATGCAGCGGCGTGTCTAATTCCTCCGCCAGCATTTGCGGCAGCGAGGTGATCGGCCCCTGCCCCATTTCGATTTTGCCGGTGTAGCCGGTGACGTGGCCATGCTCGTCAATCCGCAGGAACGCGTTGAAATCGGACGGCAAGCCGCGACCGAATCCCCGGAAACGCCGCTCCTCCTGAGCCTGCGCCGCCAGAAACTCACTCATCACCACGCAAACAATGATGCCCCCGCCCAGGCGCTTGAAGAAATCCCGCCGGCTTTGCGGATAAAGGTCCGAGTAATCCTTGATGTCCTTGAAATTCAGCGCCAGATAATCGTTCGTATTCATTGGGCCGGCCCTCCCTGCATTTCCGTGGCGGCGGATTGAATGGCGTCAATGATGCGGGTGTGCGCCCCGCACCGGCAGAAGTTGTTGTTCATGCCTTGCACAATTTGTTCCCGCGTCGGCTGCGGATTCTTGTTCAGCAGGCTGACCGCGTGCATCACCTGTCCCGGGATGCAGAACCCGCATTGCAGGGCATCGTGTGCCATGAACGCCTTCTGCACCGGATGCAATTTGCCGTCCTGTTCCAAACCTTCGATGGTTACGACGTCCTTGTCCTTGACCGCACTGACAGCGACCAGACAGGAGCGCAATGCCACGTTATTCACCAGTACCGTGCAGCAACCGCAGTGTCCCTGGCCACAACCATATTTGGGGCCGGTCAGACCCAGATCGGTGCGCAGCACCCAAAGCAGCAGACGGTTGCCGTCCAAATTCAGGCGCGTAGGCTTGCCGTTGAGTTTGAAGGAAATCGTGTCAGTCATGTCAGCCTCCGGTTTGAAACTCGTTCAAGATACCTGGTCGTTTTGCGGCCATAACCTTGCCTTTCTACCTCATTAACCCGGAGTGTCGAGCAGAATTGTCGGCGATTTATCGTTGGGGAATATTCGGTGAATGGTCAGTCACCGGATCGTTCTTTTTCTCGTGCCAGAACCGCGTGGCGGCAGATGTGAGTCTGCCGCGGTTTTTCCTTCACGGAGTCAAAACCGGCTCACGCTGGCGGCTGCGGCCCAGGGTTCCCGGCCGGGACTTACACCGCGCTGTCGCCGCGTTCGCTGGTGCGGATACGCCGGGCGTCGTCGATGGTGGACACGAACACCTTGCCGTCGCCGATCTTGCCGGTCTTCGCCGCGTTGAGGATGGCTTCGATGGCGGCTTCCACCTGCGCTTCGGGCAGGACGGTTTCAATTTTGACCTTGGGCAGGAAATCCACCGTATATTCGCTGCCACGATAGATTTCCGTGTGGCCTTTCTGCCGCCCAAAACCTTTGACCTCGGTCACGGTCATGCCGTGGATGCCGATTTCATTGAGCGCCTCTTTGACTTCGTTCAGTTTGAACGGTTTGATAATCGCTTCGATTTTTTTCATAAATCATCCCTTTATTCGTTGTAGGCGCGTTCGCCGTGTTGGGAAAGGTCCAGGCCCAGGCTTTCGTCCTCCTGGTCCACGCGCAGACCAATCGTGGCGTCCACCAGTTTCAAAATAATGAACGTGGCGATGGCCGCCAGCATCACCGTGGCGCCGACACCGGCGAGTTGGTTCCAGAACTGATGGGTGCCACCCGCCAGCGAAACCACTACACCGTTCTTTTGAAAAGTGGTGGCAATCAGCGGATTCACCTCCCGGCTCGCGAGAAAGCCGAGCATCAACATGCCCGTCGTGCTGCCGACGCCATGAACACCGAATACGTCCAGCGAATCGTCGTAACCAAAGGCTGATTTGAGCTTCGTGACGGCCAGATAACAAACAACCCCCGCGACCAGCCCGATGCCAAATGCCGCCGGCACACCGACAAATCCCGATGCCGGCGTGATGGTGGCCAGTCCCGCGACCATTCCCGACACGGCGCCGAGCACGCTGGGTTTACCTTTGAGGAACCATTCCGTGCAGGTCCAGCTCAAGGCCGCCGCCGCCGCCGAGAAATGGGTGGCGGCAAACGCGCTGGTGGCGAGCGTCCCCGCGTTCAACGCGCTGCCCGCGTTGAACCCGAACCAGCCGACCCACAGCAATCCCGCCCCGATCAGCGAAAGCACGACGTTATGCGGCATCATCGGTTCCTGGGGAAAGCCGGCGCGTTTGCCGATCACCAGGGCGAATACGAGCGCCGAAACGCCCGAACTGATGTGCACCACCGTCCCGCCCGCAAAATCGAGCACGGGAATTTTTCCACCGTTCGCCCAGTTAAACAACCCGCCCTGGCCCCACATCATGTGGCAGAGCGGCAGATAAACCACGATGGTCCACAGGATCATGAACACGAGATACGCCTTGAACTTGACGCGTTCGGCGACCGCGCCGCTGATGAGCGCCGGAGTGATGATGGCAAACATCATTTGAAACAGCATGAACGACTCGGCCGGAACTGTTCCCGCGTAGGCCGGGTTGGGCGCGCCGCCGACACCCTTGAGAAACAGATGAGTGAACGGATTGCCGAAGAACGCGTTGCCTTCGCTGAACGCCATGCTATAGCCGAACACCATCCATAACGTCGAAATCACCGCCATCAGAATCAGGCTGTGCATCATGGTGGACAGGACGTTCTTGGTCCGTACCAGACCGCCGTAGAAAAGAACCAGTCCCGGCGCCGTCATCATCAGGACGAGCGCGGCGCTGGCCAGCAACCAGGCATTGTCACCGGAATTGATGGCCGGCGCAGAGGCCGCGGCGGGTACCGAGGTCAATTGTGCCGCCGGCCCCGGTTCGGGCGCGCCCTCCACCGCACAGGCAGTATTCCCAAAACCAATCGCCAAAATGAACCACAAACAAACCGAACAGGTTAAACCGGCGCAACGAGTGAACGGGGTCATGCTCAACTAGATTGTCGGTTGGAACTATTTTGTCAATAATTTGACAATTATAGAAAACGCTTTGCCAAAATGCGGTTACCAAACCAGCTGTTTCATCCGGGTGAAAATGGAACTCAAAACCGGTTGAACCGCATGAATTCGCTGCATTCGATCTAAAATTTCGCTTCGACGCTCCTCCGCTTCCCGACTATCGTTCTGCCGATGGCCGCCGAAGCCCAATTGACACCCATGATGGCGCAATATCGCCGCATCAAGGGCGAATTGCCCAAGGACGCCTTGCTGCTGTTCCGGCTCGGTGATTTTTACGAGATGTTTTTTGAGGACGCTCAAACCGGGTCGCAAATCCTCAATCTGGCCCTCACCGCCCGCAACGGCGTGCCGATGTGCGGCCTGCCGCATCATGCGGCCACGGCCTACATTGGCCGGCTGCTTAAGGCCGGTCGGAAGGTCGCCATTTGTGACCAGCTGGAAGACGCCCGGCCCGGCAAACTCGTCAAGCGTGAAATCACCCAAATCCTCTCGCCCGGCACCCATTTCGACGAACGGATGCTCGTGGCCGAGCGGAACAACTTTCTCGCGGCAGTCTGCCCGCGCGGACGAATTTTTGGCCTCGCCCTGGTGGATCTGACGACCGGAGATTTTCTGACGACGGAATTGGAGGCCGAGCCGGCGCTCCTCACCGAACTGGAACGGTTGCGGCCGGCGGAAATCATTTATCCGGGCGAGGCGGTGGGGCTGCGGGATTGGCTCCGGGATTCGTTTCCAATTCTCAATGGTTATGACGACTGGACCTTTGCGTCGGAAACCGCGCTGTACACCGTCCGCGACCATTTCAAAGTCGCGTCGCTCGACGGCTTCGGATTGAAAGATCGCAGCGCCGCCATCGGCGCGACGGGCGCGGCCCTGCATTATCTCACCCAGCATCTGCGCCGGGACGTGAAACATCTCACGCGATTGTCGTTTTATCAGCGCAACGATTATCTCGCGCTGGATTACACGACACTGCGACATCTCGAAATTCTGGAGCCACGGCATCACGACGCTCCGCGCAACGCCTCGCTCTACGGCGCGGTCAATCGCACGGTCACCCCGATGGGGGCGCGCTTGCTGCGTCAGTGGCTTTCGCAGCCGCTCGCCGCCGGCGAACCGATCCGTCGCCGGCAGGAAACGGTGCAAACCTTCATCGAAAATCCTCCGGTGCAGGAAAGGCTACGATCGCAACTGGCGACCGTTCGGGATTTGGAACGCACCATCGGCCGCCTGAGCGCCGGCAGCGGCAACGCGCGCGACCTCGTCGCCTTGCGGGTGGCCTTGGAACAAATTCCGGGATTGAAACAAACGCTGGTTTTGGCGGGGCGAGCCGAAACTCTGATGCCGGAGGAAGCAACGGCTCGCGAGGACGCTCGCCCTGCCCGACTGATCGACGAATTGAATTTCCAGCTCACCGCGTCACCTGACCTCGTTGAGCTGATTTCCCGTGCGATGGTGGACGATCCGCCGCTGGCGGTGAAGGAAGGGGGCATGATTCGCGATGGCTTTGATTCGCCGCTGGATGAACTCCGCAACGCGACACGCGGCGGCAAGGATTGGATTGCCAAATTGCAGGCGGACGAAATCGCGCGCACCGGCATCTCGTCGCTGAAAGTGCGATTTAATTCCGTTTTCGGCTATTACATCGAAGTTACGAAGGCCAACCTGGACAAGGTGCCGCCGCATTACATCCGCAAGCAGACGATTGCCAATGGCGAGCGTTATATCACGCCCGAGCTGAAAGAAATGGAAGGGAAAATTCTTGGCGCCGAGGAGCGCAGCGTAAAACTGGAATACGAAATCTTTCAACGCGTGCGCGAGACGGTGCTTGGCCAATTGGCGAAAATTCAACAAACCGCCGCCGCGCTGGCCCAACTTGACGTGCTCGCCTCGTTTGCCGAGACCGCGCGGTTGCACAACTATTGCCGCCCGCGGATTGCCGACGAAGGCGTGATTCAGATTCGCGACGGTCGGCATCCCGTGCTGGAGCAGAGTTTACAGGACGAGCGGTTCGTGCCGAATGACACGGGGCTGGCAAGTGTGACGAACTTTATTCCTCCCTCTCCGCCGCGCAGCGGGGGAGAGGGCCGGGGTGAGGTGGTGCAAATTCAATCTCAGCATCCGGTCTCCGGCCACCCTCGCCCCGCTGAGCGGGGCGAGGGCACAAATAATGTGTTCCCGCAAATCGCGCTCATCACCGGGCCGAACATGGCGGGCAAGAGCACTTATATCCGGCAAGTGGCGCTGATCACCCTGCTCGCGCATACCGGTTCGTTCGTTCCGGCCACCGAGGCACGAGTTGACCTGGTGGATCGCATCTTCACGCGCATCGGTGCCAACGATGACCTCACGCGTGGCCAATCCACGTTCATGGTCGAGATGACCGAAACGGCGAACATTCTGAACAACGCCACGCCGCGCAGCCTCGTGGTGCTCGACGAAATCGGGCGCGGCACCAGCACCTTTGACGGTTTGAGCCTGGCATGGAGCATCGTTGAGCACCTGCACAATCAGGTCGGTGCCAAAACGTTGTTTGCCACGCATTATCACGAATTGACAGAACTGGCAGGACGGCTGCCGCGGCTCAAAAATTTCAACGTGGCCGCGCGCGAATGGCACGACCAGATTGTTTTTCTCAGGAAAATTGTCGAAGGCGGCACGGATAAAAGTTACGGCATCCATGTCGCGCGGCTGGCCGGCGTGCCGAAGGAGGTTTTGGAACGGGCCAAACAGATTCTGGCGAACCTGGAGGAATCCGAGTTGACACCCGAAGGCAACGTACGCCCGCAAGCGCGGCAGCGCGGCAAACTGCAAGATCTGGCGCCGCCGCCGCAGATGGACTTGTTTCATAGTTAATTCGTTGATAATAAGTTACGTTTCGAGTTTGAACGTCCAGGCGCTTTATTTTTCTAATCCAATATATGAAAACTAAAGCATTGCGTGCATGGGCGGTTGTTTGTTTGTCAGCGTTGGCGGCGACGGCGGCGTACCGCGCGTCGGCGGATGACGCTTCGGCGAATGCAACAACTGCGAAACCGGACAAAACCTACACGGGTACGATCGTTTCGGTTGACTCGAAGGAACATATGCTGGACGTGAAAAGTTTTCCGTTCAGCAACAAGAAGTTCAATCTGGGTGACACCTGCACCTACACGATTGTGGGCCAGGACACGGGGGCGATTGGCGACCTGCGGCCCGGTCAGAAGGTCACGGTCGGTTATCAGGACGCCCACGGCGTGCTGGTGGCGGACCGCGTGACGCAACAGCCGATGCGGGATGAAGGCATGGTCAAGGCCATAAACCCGACGACGCAGACGTTAACACTGCACGTGGGCGTGATGGACAAGACGTTTCAGCTGCCCACCGACTGTGAAGTCACGCTGCGCGGTGACAAATCCGGCACGGTGGCCGACATTCAAGCGGGCAATCACGTGTTGATAACCTATGAAGTCCCGAATGGGAAACCGACGGCGCGGCAGATCGCGCAGACCAGCGCGATGTTTACAGGTGATTTGACGGCGATTGACCTGGACCAAAAAACCATCAAGGCCAAGGCCATGTTCGCCACCAAGAAATTCAACCTGGGCGATGATTGTGCCGTCGTTATTAACGGCAAACCCAACGGCAAATTGACCGACCTCAGACCCGGCGAAAGCCTCACGTTCAGCTACGACAACATAAACGGTGTGAATGTGGTTAATCGGATTGCCCCGGCGAACGGTTCGGGCAGTGCCGTAGCTGAAAACAAATAAGCAATTGAACAAACTCGGCCGGCGAAACCGGCCAAATCATCGGGCGCGTCCAGTTGCAGGACGCGCCCGTTTTTTTAAGTTTTTGCGTGCGCCGGGAAGTTGGTGAATGGGCGAGCCTGTCAGTCATCCGTCATTTTGTGTCCGGGAACCGAGCACGTGGGCGCGTTGCTGACGACGCCAATTGCGTAGGTGCCGCCGGCGGGGCAAGTCGGGAAAATTCCATTTTTGAAAAACGGCTTGAGGTCTTCAGCCGTCGGAACGTCGTCAGCCTTTTTACCGTTTTCCAGGGCCCATTGCTGTTTGGCCCCGTCGATTTGGCGTAGGTTGTTGATGCACGCGTTTTGCATGGATACATCACGCGCCTTGACGAAATTGGGAATGGCAATGGCCAGCATCATCGGCACCAGAAAAATAGAAAGCCCAATACTGATATAGCCGGTAATCAACCCGGCCAATGCCATGCCCTGGCCCGCCAGCGCTCCACCGGAACGCTTTATGTGCGAATAGGCCAGGTGACCGCAAATGACCCCCGGAATGGCAAATAGCGGCCCGATGCAGGCCAGTAAGAGCACTAAACCAATTATGCCCAATACGAGGCTCCAGATTGCCAGTGCGGAATTTTTGGGTTGGGGTGCGTTGGCGGGGAGCGGAGGGATGGTTTCGTTCATAGGTTTGATTGGGTTTTGTTGGTTTGGGCACGCCTTGCCAGACCATTACAATGACCCGCTGCGGAATTTCAATGATTTTCGCGCACATCCAACCGGGCAGATTTGTCCAGTGGGTCCGGTCTCCGTTCTATCGGCTCGCTGCGAAAAGCAACGCTGAGGCGGTTCCAGGCGTTGATCATGGCGATGACCACCGTTAAATCCATCAGTTCCTTGTCCGAAAAATGTTTTTTCACTTCCGCGTACACCTCATCGGGTGCACGCGATTCAGCGATACGCGTGACGGCTTCCGCGCACGCTAACGCCGCGCGTTCGCACCCGGAGAAGAAGGGTGCCTCGTGCCACGCCGCCGGGCAATCCAGCCGTTGTTCCAGCCGTTGTTGCGATGCTCCCGGATGCCGCGCCCCGGTCGTATGCAGATCAAGGCAACAGGCACAGCCGTTGATTTGGGAAACGCGAATTTCGACGAGCGCGCAACTTCGCGTCGGGAAAAACTTTCGTAAGCCGACGGTGGACGCCGAGCCACGCCTGATCGGCATTCTCAGCCACTTTTCGGCAAGCGATTCGTTCGGACATGAAGGAAAAACAACAGAACGCCGTCGTCATTCAAAATTTGTCCGTATGGCCGCTCCTCCCTGGTGATAAAAAGCCTGTGCGGCCCGCCTGTTTCTGCTAGAACCTTGTTCGATTTATGCCAACACCGATCCTTCCGGAATCGTTGCGAAAATTTGAAATTCCCGGGCGCGTCACCGTTGCCGGGGGCAACGGCGGTCTGCCGAAAATCAACGTCACCACCCGCGGGAGCGCGGCGGAGATTTATCTTCACGGGGCGCACGTGACCGGATTTCAGAAAAATGGCGAACCTCCCCTGCTGTTCCTGAGTGCCAAAAGCCATTTTGCGCCAGGTCAGCCGATTCGCGGCGGCGTGCCCATTTGTTTTCCCTGGTTTGGTCCACGCGAAGGTGAACCGGCGCACGGCCTGGCGCGCATTCTGGCCTGGGAACTGGCCGGGACTACCGCCGCCCAAGACGGCAGCGTGACCGTTCGCTTGCGGCTGCCTCAAAATTCCGTGAAACCGGAATGGTCGGCGCTGCGAACGGAATTTGCCGTGACGGTCGCGGATAGCCTTACCCTGGAGCTTGTCGCCACGAACGAATCGGCGGACCGAAGTCTGGAGATTGAGAATTGCCTCCACACTTATTTTTACGTCGGCGACCTCGCACAGGTTTCCCTCGCCGGTCTGCAAGGCCTGCCGTTTGACGACTTTGCGGCGGGCGCCGCGGATGCGCGCCGATTGGAAAATGATCCGGTTCTGCGCATTACTAAGGAAACCAACCGCGTTTATCCCCATGCGACCGGCGGGGTGGAAATCCGCGACGAAAACCTGAAACGGACGGTCCGGGTGGAGAAATTCAATTCCCGTTCGACCGTCGTCTGGAATCCATGGACGACGCAAAAATTGCCGGACGACTTCGATCCGGCGGAACACCGGCACATGGTCTGCGTGGAATCCGGCAACGTGAAACAAAACAAACTTTCGCTTGCGCCCGGCCAAACGGCGAGTCTGAGGGTGATCCTCAGCAGCCGTGCGCTTTGAGCCGCTGCCGGTTGCCGAAGGCTGGGCGCCTTGATGCTTCCGCCCGGTACGGCAGAAAAACGCCGCTCACTCAATTCTTTACTTTGCCATTTTCCGCCGGCGCGTGATTGAGGCACTGACGAATGGTGGTAAGCATTTGAGCGGGAGTAAAGGGTTTGCTCAGAAAGTTTCCATTGCCCCGGAAATCAGTTTTGGTGACTTCGGGGGTGTAGCCGGAAGTAAACAGCACCGGCAGCGACGGGTTGACGGCTTGCAGGCGGGCGGCCAATTCATCGCCCAGCAGACCTCCAGGCATCATAATGTCGGTAAACAACAGGTTAATTTCAGAGTTGTGGTTTTGAAATACATCCAGGGCGGCCCTGGCCGAAGCCGCCTCCAAAACACGATAGCCACTTTTGCGCAGTACCGCGGCCGTGAGGACGCGCACATGATCTTCATCTTCAACGACGAGGATGCATGCCGATCCTTTCTCAGGGGCTTTCGTTTGAAGCGCCGGCGGTTCTTCCGGATGGGGATTTTCCGGGCAAGCCGGCAGATAAATCCGGAACGTCGTGCCCTGGTCGATGGCACTTTGGACATCCACCCAGCCGTTATGTTGC
>DATEGR010000339.1:0-17249 GCA_035279985.1 Verrucomicrobiia bacterium | reverse complement strand
CCTGTCCCGGCTGCGCGATGAAATCCGGGCCGCCTTCCGGAAGGCCGGCCTCGGTGAAAATCTGGATCGTCGTTACCAGACCGTCACGGCGCATTTGACGGCCATGCGCTTTTCCGAACCGGCAGCGGACTGGCAACGGCTGTTTGATTTTCTCCAGGCGCACCGGGAAACCGATTTCGGCGCGACGCATTTTCGAACGCTGCAATTGATTTGGAGCAATTGGTACGCGTCCGCCGGTGTGGTGCGCGTGCTTCAGGAATATCCGCTGAACGATTAAGCAGCGCCACCGCCGGCTGGACCGGACAACTCCTGCCACAGCAGCGCGCTCATCCGCTGGCCGTTTTCAAAACAGTCCAGATCAAATTTCTCGTTCGGCGAATGGGCATTGTCCTCGGGCAAGCCGAGCCCGAGCAGCAACGTGTCCGCGCCCAGGACCTTTTTGAAATCGTTCACAATCGGAATCGAGCCGCCTTCGCGCAGCAGCACCGGCTCGCGGTGAAAGGCCTCCCGCAACGCGCGCAACGCCGCTTTTGCCTGCGGACTGGTGGGCGAGACGAGATACGCTTCCGCGCCATGGCCGGCCTCGATTTCCAACCGCACCGTCGGCGGACAGATTTTCCTGAGGTAATCGCAAACCACCTTGCGAATGCGGGCGGGCCTTTGGTTGGGCACGAGCCGGCAGGTGATTTTGGCGCGCGCCCACGCCGGCACGATGGTTTTGCTGCCGGTCCCCTGGTAACCGCTGGTGAGACCGTTGATTTCAAACGTTGGGCGCGCACTACGCTGTTCCATGGGCGTAAAACCGCGCTCGCCGAACAATTTTTTCACGCCCAGCAATGTCTGGAGTTCCCGGTCGGTGGTCGGCAACCGTCGGAATTGTTTGCGCTCAGAGGTCGAGAGCGGGGCGACATCGTCGTAAAAACCGGGGATGGCAACACGGCCGTCTGAGTTACGCAAGCGGGCGAGCAACTGGCTCAGGGCCATCGCCGGGTTGTCCACCGCGCCGCCGAAAATGCCGGAGTGCAAATCACGCGCCGGACCGTGCACCGTGATTTCAAACGCGATGATGCCGCGCAACGCGCAGGTAAGCGCAGGGTGATCGGCATCCGGCATTCCGGTATCGGAGACAATCACGGCGTCGCATCTCAATTCGTTCCGGTGTGATTTAAGGAACTTCGCCAGATTGGCACTGCCGACTTCCTCTTCGCCTTCAATAACAAAGGTCAGATCGCAGGGCAGGGGCGTGCCGGTTTTGAGATAGGCCTCGACGGCCTTCAGATGCGCGAAGTGCTGGCCCTTGTTGTCGGTCGTGCCGCGGGCAAAAATGGAGCGACCGGCGATGCGCGGTTCAAAGGGCGGTGTTTGCCACAAATCCAGCGGTTCGGGTGGTTGCACGTCGTAGTGGCCGTAGACCATAAAATGCGGCCGGCGCGGGCCTGTCTTCCGGCGCAGCGTTTTGGCGACAACGATGGGGTGGCCCTGGGTCGGGCAGACGCGGGCCTCAAGGCCGATCTGGCGGCAGTGCTTCGCCAGCCATTCGGCACAGGCGCGCAAATCCTTTTTATGCTGGAGTTGGGCGGAGACGCTGGGCAGGCGGAGGTAATCGCACAACTCGGCCACGAAGCGGGCCTGGTTGCGTTTCAGGTAATCGAGCACCAATTGCATGGCGTTAGCTAAGCGATGAAAGCTCCGCTTGCCAAGCAGAACCAACAAAAAACATTGTTCAGCGGAAATTATTTCAACCCTGCGGGATGGTGCGAAACCGGCTTTCAGGCACGGTGACTGGCCATCACCGATTTACGGACATGGAATTGCTTAGAATGAAAATGACCGTGATGACACCGGCGACAACGAGTCCCACGACCAACGCGGTCATGAGCGTTTTGATTTCGCGCTTTCGACGGTATGGTTCCCATTGCGGAAACAGCCGCTTTGCCAGCCAGTCCGTTAGCATAAGGGTCTCGACTCCCAACGATATTACAATTCATTGTTTTCTTCAAACGCAGACCAAAGCAAATAAACCGGCTCAAATGACAATTCCGGCGGATAAGTTGCCAAAATCAGCCAAGTCCATTCCTAATCCCATGAAAGGCGGTGTGTTATGAAAACGAAGTTGAATGGCTGTTCTGGCAACCTAAGTGCTTCATTCTGACAGATAAGCCGATAAGTTTATGACAAATCAACAACCGGTTCCTCAACCGAAAAAGATTCTGGTGGTGGACGACAATCTGATCATCCGGAAGGTGGTTGAGTTGAAGCTCAAAGCCAGCGGTTACGAGGTGGTGACCGCGAAGGACGGTTCGGCCGCCGTCAGCGCCATCCATAAGGAGAAACCGGATTTGATTCTGCTCGACATCCTGTTCCCGCCCGACCTCATCGAAGGCGGCATGTCATGGGACGGATTCGCCATCATGCGCTGGCTTCACAACATGATGAGCGGGGCCAACGACGTTCCCGTCATCATTATCTCGGGCACGGATCCGGCGAAATACCGGGACCGTTGTCTGGCGGCGGGGGCGACGGCGTACTTTCACAAACCGCTCAACATGGATGAGCTCATGGCCACCATCCACTCGGCCCTCAAAGAAACCGTTCCCGCGGCCTGACCGTTCAACGTCTTACGGGCTTTGGCTGACTGTCCGGCAAAGTGCAGCCACGAATCATCCAGTGATTATCCTGTGAGATAGAAACCGATTTTCCGTTTCCCTGGTTGGCAGGCCTGGTTGAGGGAGGTGGTTAAGCAAACATCGGCGCTTATTCGCGTCCACCCGCGGATGGATTTTAATTTTTTCGCTTTGGCCGGCGTTCCTGGTCCGGGGAGCGATTTGCAGTTTGGTCTGGAAGTAAAGCGGCGAGTATATAGCTTGATGGCGCGTCACCTGAAATTACTGCCGAAGGATGCCTTATGCGAATTGTGGAAATCCGGGAAAAGACCGTCTCAATGGCCTCAGCCATTACCAATGCGTACATCGACTTTTCCGGGATGACCTGTTCGGTGGTGGCGCTGGTCACCGACGTCACGCGCGAGGGAAAACCGGTTGTGGGATATGGATTTAATTCCAACGGACGTTACGGGCAGGGTTCATTGATGCGCGAGCGGTTCTTTCCGCGCCTGATGTCGGCTGATCCGAAGACCCTGGTGGATGAGACGGGCGCAAACCTGGATCCGTTCCGCATCTGGGACGCGCTGATGAAGAATGAAAAACCGGGCGGACACGGCGAACGTTCGGTGGCGGTGGGCACCCTGGACATGGCGGTGTGGGACGCCGTCGCCAAGATTGCCGGGAAACCTTTGTATCGTCTGCTCGCCGACCGTTATCACGGAGGCCAGGCCGACGACAAAGTCTGGGTCTATGCCGCCGGCGGTTATTATTATCCGGGAAAGGATCTGACGGCCCTCAAAAATGAAATGAAAGGCTATCGCGATCGCGGCTATCAGGTGGTGAAAATGAAAATCGGCGGCGTGCCGCTGGCGGAAGACATCCGCCGCATAGAGGCCGTGCTCGAAGTGGTGGGTGACGGCAAATCCCTGGCGGTGGACGCCAATGGCCGCTTCAATCTCGATACGGCCATCCGCTATGGCGAAGCAATGAAGCCGTACGGCCTGTTTTGGTATGAAGAGGCGGGCGACCCGCTGGATTACGCCCTGCAAGCCGGGCTTTCCAGACATTATCCACTGCCGATAGCCACAGGCGAAAATCTTTTCTCCCACCAGGACGCCCGCAATTTGCTCCGTTACGGCGGCATGAATCCGGAACGCGACTGGTTACAATTTGACTGTGCGTTGTCCTACGGTCTGGTCGAATACCTGCGTACTTTGGAGGTGCTGAAGCAACAGGGCTGGTCCACGCGGCGGCTTGTGCCGCACGGCGGTCACCAAATGTCGCTCAACCTCGCCGCCGGACTGCATCTGGGCGGTAATGAATCTTATCCGGGTGTTTTCCAGCCGTTCGGCGGGTTTGCGGATGGAATCGCCGTCGAAAACGGATACGTCGGCCTGCCGGATGTTCCGGGGATCGGATTCGAAACCAAAGCCGACCTGTTTGCTCTGATGAAATCGCTCAGCAGTTAAACCCATTGCGGGCATGCCTGGATAAAGTGAAAAGCCGGATTGCAACCTTGTTCCGTCACCTCTATTTCCAGGTGATCCTGGGGGCTTTGTTCGGCGTCGTCATCGGCTGCTGGCATCCCGCTCTCGGCGAGTCGCTCAAGCCGCTCGGCGACGGTTTCATCAAACTCATCAAGATGTTGCTCGCACCAATCATCTTCGGGACGATCGTCGTCGGCATTGCGAAGATGGGCAGCCTGAAGGAGGTCGGCCGGGTTGGTATTAAAGCGCTGATTTATTTTGAAATTGTTTCAACCCTGGCCCTCGCCGTCGGACTGGTGGTGGTGAATGTGCTGAAACCCGGCGCGGGGATGAATATGGATCCCGCCTTGTTGGACACGCAAGCAATCACCACCTACACCACGGCGGCTCAACCGCAAGGTGTTGCCAGTTTCATCATGAACATCATTCCGTCCAGCGTTGCGGACGCGTTTGTGCAAGGCAACATGCTGCAAATTATTTTGTTCTCCGTGTTGTTCGGTCTGGCGCTGGCACAGCTGCCCGAGCGGGGGAAAGTGATTGTGGACGTGATTGACTCCGTCCTGCAGGGCCTGTTCGGCATCGTACGTTTCGTGATGTATCTGGCCCCGCTGGCCGCCTTGGGGGCCATGGCCTTCACCATCGGGAAATACGGCGTCGGCACCCTGGGTTCCTTCGGTAAATTGATTGGCGGTGTTTATTTCACCAGCCTGGTGTTCATCGTTCTGGTTCTCGGCACCATCAGCCGGTTGAATCGCGTCCCGCTCTGGAAATTCCTGAACTACATCAAAGACGAAATCCTGATCACGTTCGCCACGGCCTCGACGGAAGCGGTGTTGCCGCGGATGATGGTCAAGCTGGAGCAATTGGGCTGCGCCAGGCCGGTCGTGGGGATGGTGTTGCCGGCCGGCTACACCTTCAACGCCGACGGTACGTCCATCTACCTGACAATGGGGGCGATCTTCATTGCGCAAGCCACCAACACGCCGCTGACATTGGGCGAGCAGTTGACGATCCTGGCTGTTTGCCTGTTCACCTCCAAGGGGTCGGCGGGAGTTGCGGGCGCCGGGTTCATTGCGCTGGCCGCCACCCTGGCTTCGATGAACAAAATCCCCGTGGCCGGCCTGGTGTTGCTGGTGGGGATTGACCGCTTCGTCAATTCCGCCCGGGCGGTCACAAATCTCATCGGCAACGGGATTGCAACCATTGTCGTCGCGCGCTGGGAGAAGGCGTTCGACCGGCAACAAGCCGACGCCGCTCTCAACGGCGAACCGAAAGTTTAGCGACCGAATCCGTCGAATGCCAGGATCTGGAAATTGGTTTTTTACGTCCGCCCTCACCTGTTTCCTCTCCCCGGGGAGAGGATTTCGGTAATCACGGTTCTATGATACGGTTGATTACCCGGCAAATCCAGTGTCGCGACTTTTCGATGGGGCCGACAAATGATTCTCCCTCTCCCTGGGGAGAGGGCCGGGGTGGGGGAGGCTCTAAACCATCTTTTTCTTCACGACTCATGTTGGCTGCCACGATGATGGGCGCTTTTTGATTTTCCAATTGTCCAGACCTCCGCCATCTTGCGCGCGGAATTTATGAATCCGGAAACATGGGCCGCGGTTGACCGTTACCTCACCGATTTGTTCGAGCCGTCCGATGCCGGCCTGGCCGCGGCGCTTGCGGCCAGCACCGCCGCCGGTCTGCCGTCCATCAACGTTTCACCGGCCCAGGGCAAGCTGTTGCAATTGCTGGCGCGGATTCAACGGGCGCGGAACATTCTTGAAATTGGAACGCTGGGCGGCTACAGCGCCATCTGGCTGGCGCGCGCCCTGCCGGTGGACGGGAGGTTGATCACGCTGGAGTTTGACTCGAAACACGCCGAAGTCGCCCGCGCCAACATTGCCCGCGCGGGACTGGGCGACGTCGTCGAACTGCGTGTCGGCCGGGCGCTCGACACGTTGCCTCAACTCGCTGCCGAAGGCCGCGGGCCGTTTGACTTGATTTTCATAGACGCCGACAAGCCGAGCACAGCCGATTACTTCGCGTGGTCGCTCAAGCTGTCGCGGCCTGGCAGTCTCATTATGGTGGACAACGTGGTGCGCAACGGCGCGGTGGTTGACGCAGCCAGTGACGATCCGCGGGTCCAGGGAATGCGCCGTTTCTTTGACGCCCTGACTGCCGAAAAACGCGTGGACGCCACGGTCGTCCAAACTGTCGGTAGCAAAGGTTATGATGGGTTTGCCCTCGCCCGGGTGAGGGAGTCGGACAAATAATTTGAAGCACCACGACGCAGAAGTTTGAAGCGAATGGCGCGAATGGTCACGCCTGCGGCGCCGCGATAACTGTCCGGCTGATTTGGCCGCGGATATTTCAAGGCAGCAAGATAGCGTCCGATTTCGCTGGTTTTGGCGGAGGTTCCGGTGCAAACTCTGAAATGAGCAAAACCAAGCCCGTACGTCGGATTCGGTTGCAACCGCTGGAAACCGGTCAAGTCTGGCGGGTGACGGGATTGAATTTCCAGGTGGGCCTCATCGGCAAGTGGCTGGTGCATTACAAACTGTCCAAGCCCAACGCCGTCAGAATTCCCAACTCCGTGGGCGGCCGAAGCACCATCGAGAAATTTCTGAAGAGAAACAAGGCCGTTCTGGTTAAAACCGTAAAAGCAAAGCCTTTTATGGCATAAGCAAATCGTGGCCCGGCGGTTGACAAATCTTCATCAAGGAAAAGCAAGCGTCCGTCGCCATGCGCGCCGGAATTATGCTTGATGCCATCAACGCCTCATCGATTGCCACTGGTTGTCAGGAATTTAATATTCAACATTATTGTCTTTAATTCCTTTACATTGGCGGATGGTTTGACTAAACTCAAGCATGCCATCCATTTACGCAGGTTTACCGGGGTTCTGAGTGAATTTTGTGAGCGACTCAGAACATACGAGTTCAGGCCAAGGCCGTTTTGATCAAAGGATACCGGCACTCCGCCCGGACGCCAGCAAACCCGGCCCGCGGAAAAAGGGTGGACGAGTAGTACCACAATCAGCGAAATGGCATCAGCATCTTGGCGCACGGGTGCTTTGGATCGTCGTCAAGGTGGTTTCGCTGACCATCCGCCATCGCGTCAACGACCCCCACGGTTTCATGACACGCAAGGACATTCGTCAGGTCATATATTGCACCTGGCACAACCGCCTCGCGCTTTCCATGAAATTACATTCTGTTCTGGGGCTCCGTCATCACCAGGCTGCCGGTCTGGCCGGACTGGTCAGCGCCAGCCGGGATGGTGCATTCCTGGCGGCCATCCTCGGACAATTCGGCGTTCAAACGGTTCGCGGGTCCAGCAGCCGGCGTGGGCCCCAGGCATTGCTGGAACTGGCGACCTGGACGGAACGCGGTTACGACATTGCCATTACGCCCGACGGACCGCGCGGGCCATGCTACATTGTACAGGACGGAGCACTGGCCTTGGCACAAGTGACCGGACTGCCGACGGTCCCGGTGTCATATCATGTGAACTGGAAAGTCCAATTGAAAAGCTGGGACCGATTTCAAATCCCGATGCCGTTTTCGCGCTGTGAAATTACGATCGGCCGGACGCTGTCGGTGCCGCGCGAAAGCTCGGCGGCCAGCCGTGAATCGTTGCGACAACAGCTCGAAACTGAGATGCGGGCAATTACGCGTGATTCCTGATGGATGGTGAGAATGAGCGTGAATTTCAAAACCTGCCAGGGCTGGCATCGTCGCAGATACCGGGATTAAAAAATCCCAAGTTTCGTCAGAGGCGGCATCAGCGGGTAAACAATGTGGCGCGGGCATCAGTCCGCTTATTATTTTCCGAACGGGAATGGAGCCGGCTCACGCCGGCTGCTGCGAGGATGGTGGCAAATAAATGCCGGGCGCGTGATGGATGGAATGGCAGCGCCACCGGCAATGGGCATCACCGTTCGTTGTTGTCTTTCAATTCCCAAACTTGCACCCGAATTTGATGGTGTCGCGCGGCCCAATTTATAATTGCCGTCGTCGTGGGAGCTTTCAATAGCTCCGCCGCGCCGGGATCTCCAATCAGAATGAGCTGCTGCACGTCTTTGCCGGCATCTTTGGCCAGCAACGCCTTGAAGATCTCTTTTTCCAGCACCGGCGGTGTACTCAGGATATTAAACTCCAGTTCCATGATGGTGCGCTCGTCCTCCAGCCAAAAATCCACGGTCTGGCGGCTGGCCTGGTTCAGGGATTGATTGACAATGCCAACGCCGAACTTCTGGCTCACGAGAAACTTCAAGTGGTTGACGACTTCATTGACAAACGGTGTGGCGGCGCCGGCGCGTCTCAGGGCAAACATGCGATAGGCGTCGGCGTCTTCCTGCGCCAGCTGGAATATGTCCTCGGCTTTGGTCATTGCTGCCAGCTTTCCGGTTGGTCTGCGTGAGGCGAGGCCGCCTGACGATTCTTTTCCTGTACGTTGCCGGGCGGTGCAAAAAGGGGATAAGATCTCATGTTAAAAATCATAGCCCGAATTCCAAACACTGTCGAGCAATCTAACCAGAACGCATTCAAACAGAGATGATGAATTTGAATGCCAAGACGCCAAGGCGGAATGTTTCTCCCTCTCGGCCAACCTCGATGGCGGAGAGGGCCGGAGTGAGGTGGCACGTTTAATCAAATCCTCCGGCAACGCGTTACCCTTCACCCGTGGTTCACGAAATCCAGCGGGCAATGCCAAATGCCGCCGCCGCCGCGAGGCCGCCGATGATACTGGTCTGAAGTGCGCTACGGAGAACCGGCACACCTGTAAAACGTCCCTTAATGCCGCCGAAGACTGCCAGCGCGGCCAGCGTCACCACCACAGAAAGCCGCAATGCACTTTGTGCATTGGAAAAAATCAGGTAAGCACTGAGCGGGATCAGGCCACCGACGATGTAAGCCAGCGCGATCGTCAATGCACTTTTCCACGCCCGGCTCGGTTTAGGCTCCTCCAGTCCCAACTCAAAGCGCATCATGAACGCCACCCAGTCCTTCGGACGTTTCCGTAACGACTCGACCACCGGCGCGCACTCCTCGGCCGTAAGGCCATAAGTCTGGAAGATGTCCCGCACCTCCTTTGCCTCCGCCTCGGGAATGGCCACGATTTCCTGCTGCTCCCGCGCCTGTTCGTGGGCGTAATGTTCCGCGTCGCCGCGCGCCGCCAGATAACCGCCAAGACCCATCGCGATGGAACCGGCGGCGATCTCGGCGAAGCCCGCCGTGACAATCAGGTGCGTTTGTGAGATGGCCCCGGTAAGTCCCGCCGCCAAGGCGAAAGGAACGGTCAAACCATCGGACATGCCGATGACGACGTCGCGAACGGCTTCGCCGGCAGTGAAATGTTTCTCAACGTGTGGGGTGGTGGGCATCCCTCAATGATGCGGGAAAATTCAAACCAATTCAAACGAGGATTGTTGCGTACATTTTGGGGAAACGGCGGTCGATTCTCCTTTTCCAGGGGGAGAAAGGCCGGGATGAGGGAGGTCGTTCCAGACACGTATCCGCGTTCATCCGTGCATAGGAAGCCCTGGGTTGTTCCAGGATTCCAACCGGGTGCGGTTCAAGGTAGTGTGTCCACGTGCATATAATCACACTGACGACGGACTTCGGCACGCGCGACTGGTTTGTCGGCACGATGAAGGGCGTCCTGCTCGGCATCAACCCGCGCGCGGCCATCGTGGACATCACGCACCAGATTCCGCCGGGAGACATTCGCGCGGGGGCGTTCGCACTCATGGCCGGTTGCCGGTATTTTCCCAAAGGCACCGTCCACGTGGCGGTGGTTGATCCCGGAGTGGGCAGCCAACGCCGGGCGATTGCGGTGAACACCACGGATTACTTTTTCGTCGGCCCGGATAACGGCGTGCTTTCGTGGGCGCTGACGCGCGAGAAAATCAAAACCATCCGGCGATTGGAAAATCCGAAGTATTTCCGCAAGCCCATCAGCCGGACTTTTCATGGTCGTGACATCTTCGCGCCCGTGGCCGCATATCTAAGTCGTGGCGCGTCGTTGAAACAGTTTGGGCGTGAATTGACGGATTTTGTCCGGCTTCCCTGGCCGAAACCGACCAAGCACCCCGGCGAGATTCGCGGCGAGATTATGCAGATTGACCATTTCGGCAATGCGATTACGAACATCGAAGGCGAACGGGTTTCCGGCGGGCGGAACATCACCTGCGAAGCGATTGGCAAACGGAAGGTGCGTTGCACCCTGGCGGAGTTTTATGGCGCCGTGCGGGTCAATTCCGCTGTCGCTGTGATGGGTTCGAGCGGTTTTCTGGAAATTGCCGTGAACGGCGGGTCAGCCGCCAATCGGTTCGGATTGACAACCGGCGACGCGGTAATCGTCCGGGCGAATTAACGACCGGAAACGAAGGTCCCAAAGAATCTTTGTTATCTTCGTGGTCTTCGGTTCAGGGTCTGAATGAAATTTGCTATGGTGCGAGGAAATGTCTCCTGATTGCGGCTGAGCAGGGCAGGGGAAATTTGTTTTTCTTTACGGGGATCGTGGTTATGGTTCCGGCGTGGACCCAAGCAGGACCATGGCTTGCCCCGCCTGCGGCAACGTTGTCGCCGTGACCGATCAGTTTTGTCCGAAGTGTTTTGCCCGCCTCGAACCGCCCGGCCTGTGGCGGAAGTTTCTGTCGTGGTTTCACGTGCAAGTGCCAGGCATACCCCGACGCCCTTTGATTACCATCAGCAAGACGATTGACATCCGGACGAGAGACAAGGATGGGGTGAAACATGAGTATCATTCTTTGGATGAGGTGCCACCGGAAATGCGGGCGGAGTTTGAAAAGCTGGAAATGGAAGCTCTGAAGGAACAAGGCGGTTCCGCGTCCCTCACAGAGACATCAGCAGCCGGGAACACGACCACGTCGCGCACTTTCATCAAAAAGAACGTCTCCATCTTCAAAATCAAGGACGCTTCGGGTAACGAGCGCATATATCATTCCCTGGATGAACTGCCGCCGGAAATCCGGGCGGCCATCGAAAAAGCCCAGGGCAAAACGGAATGATGCCCGGGCGCGCGCGACGACGAATTTCAAAACGCTCGGCATGAAAAAATGTTCCTATTGCGGAAGAGAATATGCCGATGACACGACAGTCTGTCCCATTGATCAGGAGCCGTTGCTAAATGTCGTCGGAGGCCGGGTGGAACCGACGGAGCGTGGAAAAGTCAGCGGCCTTTGGCGCGGCGCTTACGGTTATGAGAACAAGGGCGCACTCGGCGAGAAAGTCATCCCGTTCACGCTTACGTTAAAACAAGGATGGCTGGGACATTTTGCCGGCACGGTCACGGAGGATACGCCCATGGGAATGCCCGGAATTGGAAAGGTTGACGGCTTTTTTGAATGGCCGACGATTGAATTCACCAAACAGATGCCGATAGGCTACATCGCCAGGCCGGACGGCGGCATGAGGACTTTCCGTGAATATTTTATCGAACACGGTCATGTCTGCGAAAATGAGTTGCCGTCGCCGCCTGTCTCCTGCGAGGGGACCTTTTTGGATGGGAACCGCGTCCAAGGATTTTGGTTCATAAAACCAACCCGCGTCTCCTTGCCGGATGGATGGGGGATAACCGTTCCGCAGACGACCGGTCTTTGGTGCGCGGAATACATTACTGCCGACATCCGGGCAAAACCAACAACCGGACCACAGCAGCCATTCTTTGACAAATCGCTGCTGCCCGAGCCGGAGTTTTTGGCGGAAGCAAACTCCGCATTCCACAGTTTGGGGAAATTTCCGGTTGCCGACGCTGAGACGCTCTTGAAACGGTTCGAGAGGGAAAATATCCGGTTCGAAGTTGCCCGGGATGATTCTGCAATACGTCAAATGTTACCGGTCACCGCGATTTTTGGTGGTTATTCTGGAACGGCTCCAATGATTGAAATATTCGTTCATACCGCTGATGAAGCGAGAGCCACGGCCATCATCAACAAGGGCAGCCAGGTTTGAGTTGTCCGGTAACTTTCCGTTTCTTCAAGTTTGTGCCCTTTGAGGAGGTATGCTAATCTGCCTGCGTAGTTCAGGTCATAGCCATTCCATTGAAAGAACCAAATAAAATATCCGGGCGCGACGTGACGCCGGAGAACGTCTATTTCAACCGGCGGACATTCCTCCGGGCAGGCATCCTGGCGGCCAGTGCGGTTGCCACCGGCGTGGTTTATCGGCAGCTCAATCCGGTCGGGCGCGGCAAAGTCAACACCCCGGTCATCCAGGGACTCGTCACACCGACGGCGACAGAGGCTGCCGCAGGTTTCCGAGTGGATGAGCCGGAGACATCGTTTCAGGACATCACGCATTACAATAATTTCTATGAGTTCTCGACAGACAAGGAAGGCGTGGCGCCGGCGGCGGAAGGGTTCGACACCAAAGGCTGGCAGGTATCGGTCGAGGGGTTGGTGAACAAGCCGAAGGTTTTCGACCTCGACGATTTGTTGAAAATCAGTCCGCCGGAGGAACGAATCTACCGGATGCGCTGCGTTGAGGCGTGGTCCATGGTGATTCCGTGGGTGGGCTTTTCGTTGTCCAAACTGCTCAAGGTGGTTGAGCCGTTGAGCGGCGCGAAGTATGTCGCCTTCCAGACCCTGCTGGACCCCAAACGAATGCCCGGACAGCGAAGTGATGTGCTCGACTGGCCTTATGTCGAAGGTCTGAGAATGGACGAGGCCATGCATCCGTTGGCGCTTCTGGCCAGCGGACTTTATGGCCATGCTTTGCCGCCGCAGGATGGCGCGCCCATCCGGCTGGTCGTGCCGTGGAAATACGGTTTCAAGGGCATCAAATCCATCGTCAAAATCAAGTTGGTGGAGGCGCAGCCGCCTACCACCTGGAGTGCGTATGCGCCGAACGAGTACGGCTTCTACGCCAATGTGAATCCACACGTGGATCATCCGCGTTGGAGTCAGGCGACGGAACAGCGCATCGGTGAATCCGGCCGGCGCCCGACCCTGATGTTCAACGGCTACGAAGCAGAAGTCGGCCAGCTGTACGCGGGAATGGATTTGCGGAAGAATTTTTGAAACGGAGAGACCATGCCCAGGACAAACTCAATGCTGCTTGAAGCTGTTAATTATCCCGCTCTCCGCCCCGAAGCGGGGGATGGCGTGTTTATTTCGCAACAATGGCCCTAAAATTTCCCCTCTCCCCGCGCTCACGCGCAGGGCGAGGGGAAAAATCACAATGAAGGAAAACGACATTCGTTTCATTAAACTCCTGATTCTGGTGAACGGCCTGGTGCCGCTGGCGTTGTTGATTTGGGATCAATCCCACAACCGACTCGGCGCCAATCCGCAGAATTTCCTCATCCTTACCACCGGCATGATGACGCTGATTTTTCTGACACTGACGATGGCGGTGACACCGTTGCGCAAAGTCACCGGCTGGAACTGGCTGATTCAGTTTCGCCGGATGCTGGGCCTTTACGCCTTCTTTTACGGCTGCCTGCATTTCCTGTGTTTCTTCAGCCTGGACCGGGCGTTCAGCATTTCCAGCACATTCACGGAAATGCTTAAGCGCAAATACCTGATTCTGGGCAGTACGGCGCTGATCGTCATGATTCCGCTGGCCATCACGTCCACGAACGGAATGATCAAGCGGCTGGGCGGCAAACGCTGGCGGGCATTGCATCGGCTGGCTTATGTCGCCGCCATCTGTGCAGTGATTCATTATTACATGCAGGTGAAGGCCGATGTCCGCCTGCCGCTGGTGTTCGCCGGTGTGCTGGCGGTTTTGCTCGGATATCGGTTGGTGAATTATTGGCGTCAGCGCAAACCGCCGGCACCGTCGCCAGCGGCCAAACCCAAGGCAGCGACCTGAAGTCTGCCAATCCAGGCATGCAAGAGCCTATGAACCGCGCATTGGGGAGATATCGTTTCATTGTGGCCATGGGGTTGCTCTTGTTGCTCAGCGCTTGTTCCCGGGAAAAGCCGGAGATGCAAAAGGACATTGAGACATGGAATTCAGCTACATTAAAGGGCAGCTACGATTCGCTCGGTCAACGGAACCCGAAGTGGGACAAGGACGCCGAAGATGCGCTCGTGCAGTTTGCCCGGACACGAACCGCGCCGGACGATGAAGCGGAACTGTTGTCTGATCTCGTGGGCGAATCGGCGACGAGCGCGGTAAATGCAGGCTGTGATGACCCCGTGATCCGATTTTTGTACGTGTGCTATGGGTCACGACCCCAAGCTCTCAATTTCCCTGAACACGAGGAGATGTATTGTCAGGCGGCGAGTAATCTGCAGGAAAGCGCCTATCCGCCCATCCGCAAATTCTATGCGAACGTGGAGGCGGCGGAATGGCTCTGGACCCGATGGAACACAAATTATGCGAATGCGTGGCCCACGGTACGCAATTTTCGCTCACAGGCACTTGGGGATTTGAATCAGGCCCTGGGTGATAAATCCTTGCCGGAGTCCGAAGCGTATCGGGCCGTCGAAACTTTGTTCGATATGATTTCCGATGATACGTATGAGCTGACCAACGGGTATAATGCTTTGGCAGCCACGCTCAACCGGGATAAATCCAGGCCCGGGCTCGCGGGTCTGATCAAGGCGGATTTTTATTTGCGGGAAGCCTGGCGCGCACGTGGGCATGGCTATGCCAATCAGGTGGCACCTGAAGGCTGGCGTCTGTTCCGGGAACGACTGGCGGAGGCGGACAAGGCGCTGAACAGAGCATGGGCGCGGGCTCCTTATAATCCCCAAATCCCGACGTTGATGATTTCCATCATTGAAGGTGAACAAAGGCCGCGGTCAGAGATGGAAAAGTGGTTTCAGCGGGCGATGAAACTCGATCCGAACAATTATCAGGCCTGCCGCAGCAAATTGCATTTTCTCCTGCCGGAGTGGTATGGTTCCCGTGACGACATGCTGGCGTTCGGACGAGAATGTGTAGCTTCAACCAACTGGGGCGGACACGTCCCCTTGATCCTGGTGGACGCCCACAGCGAATTTGCCCGTACCCTTGGTGCGGAGGAACGACGGGAGTATTGGATGCTGCCCGATGTCTGGCCGGACATCAACGCGGCCTATGAAAAGTATGCACAACTGAATCCAGACCTCACGCGTTTCCGCTATCCGTATGCGGCCTACGCATTTCGTTGCCGGCAGTGGCAGGATTTTAAAGCACAAATCGGGATCATCCGTAAGAATGACATGCCGCCGGATTACAACTATTTTGGCGGTAAAGATGATTTTGATAAAATGGCCGCGCTGGCCGATTCAATTGATAAAGGAAAATCGGCGGGTTCCCATTAGTCCACCCGCCGATGGTTCCGGCACATTTTCTATGCTTCAACCGGCGGGCGGATCGGAAGTGGGATACGGCAGCCATAAACTGTCGTGAATGCGACAACCCTTAAACCAAAATCAGAAGCATGGGATTTACCGTTGCCGGATTCGGTTGGACAAGAATGAAGCCCGGGAATACGGTCGTCGTCGCGGGAAAACTTCAAAGGCATTTTTAAATTTATGGATTTTTTGAGACGCTACCGTTGGATTATTGCCATCTTTATTGCGGTACTGGCGATGACGGGTGGCATTGAATTATGGATGGGACGGCTGCCGCTGGGCCCGGATGGCAGATTCGGCCTGTGGGAAGGCGACATCTGGAGCGGTGAAAATTCGCAACGCGTGGCCGATCCGTATTCATTTTCGCATCTCGTGCACGGGATGTTGTTCTACGGTTTCCTGTGGCTGGTGGCGCGCAAGCTGCCCGTACGTTACCGGTTTCTCATGGCCTTGGCGGTGGAAGCGGGTTGGGAACTGCTCGAGAATTCCCCGCTCATCATCGATCGCTATCGCGAGGCCACGATCGCCCTCGGCTATGCCGGCGACAGCGTGCTCAATTCTTTGAGCGACATTCTGATGATGGCGCTCGGCTTTTGGTTCGCCTCCCGGGTCCCGACAAGGGTCACCGTGGCAGCGATCATCGTGATGGAAATCGGCTGCGCCTTGTGGGTCCGCGACAACCTGACGCTTAATGTCATCATGTTGATCCATCCGGTGGCCGCAATCAAGGCCTGGCAGATGGCCGGACAACCGCATCCGTGATGAAGAAATCGAACGTTGAGGGTTGAGCGTTGCGGACAAGCGCACTGGACTGATGAATCCGCGTTCGTTTGTGTCCGTCCACGGCTGAGCTGCCGGCAAATTTCCTTTTCTTCATTCATTTACTGGTACTGATTATGCTTGGTTCGCTCTTTAGCGGGCGACACGCCACCCTTTCAAAAATGGATTGTTAGATGAAAACTCGAAGAGCATATGTCACAATGTTTGCTTTTATCTTGGCTTTTCATGTCTGCGCCAACGAAATACGGATGCCAGTGGATGCCACATCTGCGCCCGGTAGCAATCACGAGGAATTTATCATCAGCCGCCCCGGCATTTACTACTTCTCAACAAACCTGGTTGTGGCGCATGGAGCCGGAATTGAAATTGCCGCTACGAATGTCATCTTGGACTTAAATGGGTTCGCGTTAGTTGGTGATTATAAGGGAGTTTATATCCCACAAGGGTTTCAGGGAGGATATGGCACGGGACTCTATATCCCAGCAGGTTCCTCTAATGTCGTCATACGAAATGGAACGATCTGCGGCTGGAATGGCTTTGCGATTAATTGCTTTGCAGACAACGTGACTTTTGAATATCTGGCTATTTCTTCCAATGCATTCGGAATGGCGTGCGACTATCCGGGATCCGATGGGCAGCGCTACTGGATTAATGCGCTGGCTACCAACGGAGTAAACTCAAACTGGGTGTATTCCAGCAGTGGTGTTGTAGTCAGAAACTGCAGAGCGGACCACAACGGTTTCACCGGAATTTGCATTGGGGATAACGGTGTTGTTTCAGGATGCCTGTCAACGAGTAATCTGGGAAATGGTATAAGTGTGCATGGCTCTGGGTGTCTGATTATCAGCAACAGTTGCATTGGAAATAACAAGGGAAATTATTTACGTACTGCTGGCATTGCCGTTAGTGGCGACAATAATCGAATCGAAGGAAATCGTGTATCGGGTACGGGTGTAGCCGGCGATGGGATTTCAATTCCCTATTCGGCCGACAGTGTAAGCAATCCGACGAACAATATCATCATCAGAAACTTCGTCGAGGGCAACGGTATACGGAATTATTTTATTAATA
>DATEGR010000338.1:0-3041 GCA_035279985.1 Verrucomicrobiia bacterium | reverse complement strand
CAATTGTAACATTTCCTCCGCATGGTTGTAACAATGTTGCTTCAGCCTGTCCCCGCCTAGTCACTGACAACCATGAAAAAACTCAAAAAAAACCAGACCGCTAACCAGGTTGCCCTCTTTGCCGGCGCCGCCGCCCTGATGGCATTAACCCCGCAGACCCACGCGCAAACGTCCGTGGACAACCTGCTCAATAAACTGGAACAAAAAGGCATTCTGACGCCGAATGAAGCGGACGAACTGAAGGCCGAGGACGCGACGAATTCGGCCGCGGATTTCAACCAGGCGATGAATTCCCGTTTCCCGATGCCGGACTGGATCACCGGTTACAAATTGAGCGGCGATTTTCGGGGCCGGTTTGATGAACGGACCACCTCCAATCCGGCGCAGGAGGACAATATCCGGTTGCGCTACCGCCTGCGCGTGGGATTGCTGGTCAACCTGAAGGACAACCTGCAGGTGGGTTTCCGGTTGGGCTCGGCTGACCCGAATACCGCCGCCGGTCCTGCAGGCGGCAACCCGGTGTCCAACAACACCACGTTGCAAGGGAATGGCACGAAGAAGTTCATTTATGTGGACGCCGCCTACGGCAAATGGACGCCCATCAACGACGGCACCTGGATGGTGGCCGGAACCATCGGCAAGATGGACGAGCCATTTCAGGAAACGGCGATGGTGTTTGACCCGGATTACACGCCGGAAGGCGGCGCCTTGCAGGCCACCTGGAAAATCAACGACTGGAATTCCGTGGCGGTCAATGGCGCGGGCTTTGTCCTCGCTTACTCCGGCTCAGCCGCCCAAAACATGTCGTTCCTCTACGGCGGGCAGGCGATCTGGACCGCCAACTGGACGGATCATCTTTCCAGCTCGCTCGGCGCGGCGGCCTACGACATCGTCAATCGCGACCAGCTTACCACGGCCAACGCCGGTGACGGCAACAAGGGAAACTCCGTCAATGCCGCCGGCGATCCCATCTACAACCTCAATCCGATTGTCGTGGATGCCAGCGTGACTTACAAATTGGACAGCTTCCCGCTTTACCGGGGCGCGTTCCCCATCAAGCTCGCCGGTGAATACCTGATTAATCCCGGCGCGCCCGGTTCCGGCGGGACGGCCGGCGGCGAACCCAATGGAAACCAGGGTTACAACGTCGGCCTCACTTTCGGCCAGGCCGGCAAGCAGGGCACCTGGGACATCGCGTATCGCTACCAGGCGCTGGATGCCAACGCTTGGTTTGCCCAGATCGTGGATGATGACAATGCGGATTGCAGCGCGGGCTTTGCCGGCGGCACCAACGTCAAAGGCCATCTGTTCACGGCGGATTACGCGTTGACGGACGCGCTGCTTTTTTCCTTCCACTGTTACGTCAACAGCATGATTGGCAACGTCAACGCCGGCGGCACCAGTTCCCAGGCGATCCATGCCATGGCCGACCTGATGTGGAAATTTTAACCTGAATGTAACGTGAACAACCTATAGGAAACCGACTAGACTCCTTAATCAAAAATTGAAAATGAAAAAAACCATTCTTTCTCTCCTGGCTTGCGGTTGCTGGCTCGTCGCGGCAATCGGTCTCCAGGCCCAGACCCTCATCAACGGGGCCGGTTCCACTTTTGACTACCCGGCCTTTACCAAATGGTTCGAAGCCTACGGCCAAAATCATCCCGACGTCCGCTTCAATTACCAATCCATCGGCTCCGGCGGCGGGCAGAAACAACTGCTCAATCGAACCGTGGACTTCGGCGCCTCCGACGCGCCGATGACGGACGCGGCCATGGCCAAGGCGCCGGGCAAAATCCTGCACTTCCCCGTCGTCGCCGGCGGCGTGGCCGTCATGTACAACCTGCCGGGCAATCCCAAACTCAAGCTCGACGGCGACACCCTGGCCAGCATTTACCTCGGCAACATCAAAAAATGGAACGATCCCAAAATTACCGCGCTCAATCCGGGCGTGGACTTGCCGGACCTGGCGATCGTTCCGGTTTATCGCACCGAGGGCAGCGGCACCACGTTCATTTTCACCGATTACTTGAGCGCCGTAAACCCGGTTTGGGCCGATACGGTCGGCAAGAGCACTTCGGTGAGATGGCCCGCCGGCGTGGGTCTGGGCGCCAAAGGCAGCGAGGGCGTGGCCGGCCAGGTCAAACAAATTTCCGGCGCCATCGGCTACGGCGAACTGGCCTATGCCGACCAGAGCAAAATTCCCTATGCGGACATGAAAAATTCGTCGGGTAAGTTCATTTCGCCCGCGCCGGCTTCCGTCAGCGCCGCGCTGGCCACCGCCAACATCCCGGACGATTTCCGGTTCTCCATGGTCAATCCGCCCGGCGCGGACGCCTATCCCATTGCCGGTGCCAGCTGGGTGCTGGTCTATCAGCGGCAAAAGAACGTCGAGCACGGCAAAAAGCTGGTGGCCTTTTTGAAATGGGCGGTCACCGACGGGCAGAAGATTTCGTCCACGCTGGACTACGCGCCGCTGCCGGAAAACGTTCAGCAACGTGAACTGAAGCTGCTTGACACAATTAAATACTGACTTCGCTCTGCTGCCCGTTATGTTATGGGCGTGAGCCGGACGAAGAGCGCCGTTCCTCCCGCTCTTCGTCCGTTTGGTTTTTGACCGGTGGCCGCCGGGCCAGGAGGAATAATAAAAAGTGACCGAACCAGCGCCAATTCAATCTGCGATTGCGAAAGCGTCCGCCTCGCATTTTGGCGACCATGTTTTCAAATGGCTGACGCTGCTCATGGCCCTGGCCATCTTTGTGCTCGTTGCCCTCATCGGTTACGAACTCGCCCGCGGTTCGCGGCCGGCGCTGCACAAATTCGGCTGGCACTTCCTCATCAGCAGCGACTGGGACCCGGGCAACGATAACTACGGCGCGCTGCCCTTCATCCTCGGTACGCTGGTCTCATCGTTCCTGGCGCTCCTCATCGCCGTGCCCATCAGCGTCGCCACCGCTGTTTATCTCACGGAACTCGCGCCGTTGTGGCTGCGCCAGCCGCTCATCATGTTCATTGAATTGCTCGCTGCCATCCCCAGCGTCATT
>DATEGR010000337.1:0-8802 GCA_035279985.1 Verrucomicrobiia bacterium | reverse complement strand
AAAAGCGGCAGAGGGCTGCCGCAGTCCAAAACCTCGCGGGGGTTTCCATCCGTGCTTCCGAAACAGGCCACAGTTTTATTGACAACGCTTTAAACCACGGATGGACACGAATTAACACGGATTCAAAAGGCAATAATATCCGTGTCCATCTGTGTTTATCCGTGGTTGAAATGTTTAAGCGATTGCGCTTTTGATCAGTTTCAGCAAGTCGGCCAGCGATTCGACGGCTTTGAACTGCGGAAATTCCTGCTTCACCTTTTCCGGCGCGTGAATCAGAAAGCCGACGTTCGCTTCCAGCAACATTGCGGTGTCGTTGTAGGAATCACCGGCGGAGATGACGTGATAATTCAGTTGTTTGAAGGCGGCCACAGCCTCGCGCTTCTGTTCCCGGATGCGCAACTGGTAATTGACAATGCGGTCATGCTCAACGACGAGCCGGTGACAAAGCAGTGTGGGCCAGCCGAGCTGGCGGAGCAGGGGGGTGGCAAATTGCTCGAAGGTGTCGGACAGAATAATGACCTGCACCAGCGAACGCAGTTCGTCCAGAAATTCCCTGGCTCCCGGGAGCGGTTGCAACGTACCGATGACGCTTTGGATGTCCGAGAGGTTCAAGCCGTGCTGGTCCAGGATGGCAAGGCGGCCGCGCATGAGCTTGTCGTAATCCGGCTCGTCGCGCGTGGTGCGGCGCAGTTCCGGGATTCTGGTCTTCTCGGCGACGGCAATCCAGATTTCCGGCGTCAACACGCCTTCCATGTCCAAAGTGACGATTGATTGTTTCACTGTGGAGAGTTTTTCAAATTGCGCTTCAAAGTCCAGTGTTAGAACGGGGTTGATTCCCGTTTCCGTCGGGTAAACCGGCAACCGTCCTGATAACCAACGCTGCGCGCCAGTTGAACGGCTTCGGCAAAGTTCATGCCCACTTCCTCCGGCGCATGAGCGTCGGAACCGAAAGTAATCGGCACGCCGGTTTGGAACGCGAGCTGGAGGATTTCGCGGCTGGGATAGATTTCCCGGCAATCCTTTCGCAGGCCGGCGGTGTTGAGTTCAATGGCGCAATTGTGTTTTCTGGCGGCGTCCAGAAACTTCCGGTAGAGCGGTGTGCAATCCTGTGGCGGGCGATGGCCGAATTTTTTCGGCAGATCCGCATGGCCGATGATTTCAAAAAAACCGGTTTCGGCCGCCTTTGTCAGCCGTTCGAAATAAACCGTCCAGACTTCGTTCGCATCGCGGTGTTGCCACTCGGACAGTTTCTGCGGATCATCGATCGCCCACGAATCGGAGACGTAATGTACCGAGCCGATGAAATAATCCCAGGGATGCCGCGCCGCAAGTTCGCGAATCCAATCCTCGTAACCGGGCAGATAATCCACTTCGAGTGCCAGGCGGATGGTCAGTTGCGGAAATTCCTTCTGCACCTTGCGGATTTTGGCGATGTATTCATCGAGTTTGTCGGCGTTCATCCGCCAGTTGTCAAAATCATCCTGCGGCATCGGCGCGTGGTCGGAAAAGCCGATTTCCTTGAATCCCAGCGCCAGCGCATGTTTGACATATTCCTCCGGCTCGCCGCGGGCGTGGCGGCAGAGCGGCGTGTGCATGTGGTAATCGGCAGGCAAATTCATTGGTTGAGTGTTGAATGTTGAGTGTTGAGTGTCGAATAAAAAACGGAACAGCTCTTCTGTTGGGGTTCAAGCCTCAGCTTGCCCAACAAGCTAAAGCTTGAACTCCAGCGGCCAGGTGAACAAATTGCGAGCCATGGCAGAAAATGGTCCGCCAGATAAATTCCGGCTTTTCGTGGCGATTACGGTCCCGGACGCGGTCCGGGAGGAGGTGCTTCGCGTTCAACGCGAGCTGCAACCGCTGGCGCCGCGGGGTGTGGTTCGCTGGACGAAACCGGACCAGTTTCATCTCACGCTCCGGTTTCTCGGCGACGTTTCGTCCGAACGCGTGACCGGCCTGCAGGATTCCCTTCGTGCGGTTTGTTCCGGCATAGCGTCCCTGCAGTTGCGCGCTCAGGGGCTCGGTTTTTTCCCCAATGCCCGTTCGCCGCGCGTCGTTTGGGCCGGCATTACCGACGCCGAGGACCGGTTGTTGGATTTACAGAGAAAAATTCAAGCCGCGGTCCAGCCGTTCACGGCGGAGCAGGGGGATGAACGGTTTGCCGGGCACCTGACCCTGGGGCGTTTCAAACCGTCCGGCCATTTAAAAATCAAATCCTTAACCGATCAGGCCGAAGTGATGAAATCCCGGACATTTGGCGAATGGACGGCGCGGGAAATTGAACTCATCCGGAGCGAATTATCGCCAATCGGGGCGTGTTATACCTCGCTGGCGGCCTGCCCGCTGGGGGAGGATTGAACTGCCGTGAAACATTTTCAGTCTTACTTACGTCTTTAAGAACGTATGCTAAAGGCGCTTCCAGCCGCCCGCTGGGATTATGACACGGCGGCGCATCTGTTGAACCGGGTCGGTTTCGGCGGCCCGCCTTCGGTCATTCAAAATCTGGCGGATCGCAATCCCGATGACGCCCTTTCCACCCTGCTCGATTACGAGCAGTATGCCGACCCGACGCCTGCCCCGGATTGGGCGAAACCCGACCCGGAGGGGGTAAAGCAACTGCGCGATGCCGCCAAAAACTCGTCACCGGATGAACGCCGCAAGCTGTATCAGCAGGAAATGCGCGTCCAGTTTCAGCGTCTGATGGAACTGCGCGGCTGGTGGCTGAACCGCATGGTCAAGGGGCCGCGGCCGTTTCAGGAGAAAATGGTGTTGTTCTGGCACGGCCATTTTGCGACCAGCTTTGAAAAAGTGCGCAGCGCCTATTACATGTGGCGCCAGAACGAACTGTTCCGCCGGCTCGCCACGGGCAACTGGCAGGAATTGCTCACATTTGCCGGCAAAGACCCGGCCATGCTCATCTGGCTGGATCAGGCGGAAAGCCGCCGGCCGCACGCGAACGAGAATTTCGCGCGCGAAGTCATGGAACTTTTTTCGCTCGGCATCGGCAATTACACCGAAAAGGACGTGACCGAGGGCGCCCGGGCGTTGACCGGCTGGTCGCTCGACCGGCTGAATCAGGAATATATTTACCGCCCGATTTTTCACGATAATGGCACCAAAACATTTCTGGGCCTGACAGGCAATCTCAACGGCGACGACGTCATCGCCCGGATTGTGGCCCAACCGGCGGCGGCGCGCTTCATCACCGCCAAATTGTGGAATTATTTTGCCGGACAACCTCCGTCCGACGAGTTGAACATCGCGCTGGCCGCTGTTTTCCGGGAGAACGGAAATAATTTCGAGCCCTTGCTGCGAATCATGTTCCGGAGCGAGGAGTTTTACGACCCGGCCATCATTCGCAATCAAGTCAAAGGTCCCGTGCAATGGCTGGTCGGCACCGCGCGGGTGCTGGAATGCGATTTGCCGCCGACGCAGATTTGTGAAGGTATCACGCGCCGCCTGGGGCAGGATTTGTTCGCGCCGCCGAATGTGAAGGGCTGGGACGGCGGCATTTCCTGGATCACCACCACGACCTTGCTGGACCGTTACAACACCGCGGCGCTGCTCATCCAGGGCGCGGATGTTCCCAGGGCCCGCCTCGAAGCGATGCCGCAAATGCAAATGAACCCGATGGCTGCCAATCAGGCGCAAACTCAGAGGGAACGGGTCCATGTCGGTGGCGTCAATTTGGAAAAAATACTTACGCCGGACGAACGCACCGACAAAAAGCGGTTGGTGGCCGCGTTGCAACACCGGTTGCTGCAATCGGCGCTCAAGGACGACCAGGCCAGGGCGCTGGGCGACTTTCTCAACGCGCGGGGCAAATTGAACGATGCGGACATCCGTGCCGCCATCCGCCTGGTGATGTGCACGCCGGAATATCAAGTTACTTAATATGTGACAGGTGGCAGGTGACAAGTGGCCGGAAATTAAAAATGTGAAACGTGAAACGTGAAATGAAAGAACGGAACAAATGGCAAGTGGTGAGTGGCAAGAGCCGATGTTGGCTTTTCTTGTCACATGCCACTCGTCACTTGTCACACTGAAAGCTATGAACGAAATCACACTCCAAACGCGCCGCCAATTTTTGCGCACCACGGTGCTAGGCAGTGCGCTGAGCTGGACAGTTCCGGCGTTTCTCGCCGACACCTTTGCCGCCCTGCACAGCGAAGCCGCCGATTCCGCCACGCAAATTGTAACCGGCAAAGACGCGACGATTCTGGTGGTGCTGCAAATGGCCGGCGGCAACGACGGTATCAATACCGTAGCGCCTTACAGCAATGATTATTACCGCAACGCGCGTCCGAAACTCGGCCTCACGGCCCGGCAAGTCCTGAGTTTGAACGGCGAAATCGGGTTTCATAATGCCCTGACCGGATTCAAAAACCTTTACGACGCCGGGCATCTGGCTGTCGTCCAGGGTGTTGGCTATCCCAATCCGAACCGCTCGCATTTCCGAGCGACGGAAATCTGGCAGACTGCCAGCGATTCGGACAAGGTGGAAAAATACGGCTGGCTGGGACGCTATTTCGACAACGCCTGCCCTGGCTGCGACCCGATGGTAGGTGTGGACATCGGTGGGCAGACGCCGCAATCTTTTTTTGCCAAAACGCCCACCGGCATCAGCCTCGCCAATCCGCAAAGTTACCGGTTCGTGTCGCCCGGTCGTTTCCGGCCCGGCCAGATGGATTTATTGGAGGAATCCTACGAGAAAATGAACGAGATGCCCGATGTTGCGCCCGACACAAATTCCGGCGGCAGCATCGGCGCGCTGGCCACCGGCATGCCCCAACCGGGCGGTTCCGTGCTGCATTTCATCGAGCGCACCGCGCTCGATGCGCAGGTCAGTTCCGACAAAATCCGCGCGATTGTCGCACGGGTGAAAAACCAGGCTCCTTACCCCGCGACCAAACTTGGCGGGGACTTGAAACTCATCGCGCAACTCATCGCCGGCGGCCTGCCCACCCGGGTTTATTACGTTTCACAAGGCGGTTACGACACCCACGTCAACCAGGCCGGCACACAGGACCGGTTGCTCAAGGAACTCGGCGACGCCGTCAACGCGTTCATCGGCGACCTGAAGGCGCAGGGCAATTTGCAACGCGTGCTGGTGATGACCTTCAGCGAATTCGGGCGGCGCGTGGCCGAAAATGCCAATGGCGGCACTGACCACGGCGCGGCGGCACCGTTGTTTGTCATCGGCGACAAGGTGAAGGCGGGATTGCTCGGACGATATCCCAGCCTGGCGCCGCAGGATTTGTTCGAAGGCGACATCAAGTACACCGTGGACTTTCGCAGCGTTTATGCGGGCGTGCTGGAAAGCTGGCTCAAGACCAGGAGCGGGCCGATTCTCGGCCGACAATTCGAACCGCTGCAATTCGTTTGACGCCCTTATGCGTGACTCTTCGGCGCGGTGACGGCAGCAGTCCTGGGCGGCGCGGTGCTTTTGCGTTCGATGAGTTCGGCGGACAAACGTTTGCTTTCCACCGGCTGGCCGCGAAGCAAATTGGTCATCATGTCCATCGCCGCCATGGCCAGCCGGAACTTGGGCTGGCGGATGGTGGTCAGCGGCACGCGGAAATATTCCGCCGTCATCACGTTGCCAAAGCCGACAATGGAAATATCCTCGGGAATCCGCAGGCCCTGGGAGAGCAACGTTTCGGCGCAGCCAATCGCAACGAGGTCATTGACGGCCTGTACCGCGGTGGCATTGCAGGATTCGTTGAGCATTTGCAGCGCGGCCTTGGTGCCGTCTTCAATCGTACCGCCGGCCTGGAACACGAGCCGGTCGTCCACATCCAACCCGGCTTCACGCAACGCCCGGCGATAGCCCTCGAAGCGCTCGTGCGCCCACGGCGAGGATTGCGGGCCGCTAAGATAGGCGATGCGTTGGTGGCCAAGCCTCAACAAATATTGCGTGGCGGTGGCGCTGGCGGCGAGTTCCTCGGTTTCCACGCTGGGAAATAATTTACAGAACGGCGCCGGCGAGCCGAGCAAAATGGTCGGGATTTTGCGTGCGGCCAATTCCACGTAAATCCGCGCCTCGGCTTCAAAACGATAGACCGGCGAAATAAAAAAACCATCCACGCGCCGCGACATCATGCGCCGGATGCAGGTTTCCTCGCGGGCCGGGATGTTATGCGTGTGCGCCAGCAGGATATCGTAACCGAGTTCGTGGGCGCGTTCCTCGATGGCGAAAACGATGCGCGCGTAAATGGGGTTCGTGATCGAGGGGATGACCAGGCCGAACTGTTTGGTGGTACGGTTGCGCAAGCCCTGTGCCGTGGAATCGGGTACGTAACCCATTTGCTGGGCCAGTTGTTTGATGCGCACCTTGGTCGCGGCGGAAACGTCCGGCTCATTGCGCAACGCTTTCGAGACGGTCATCACAGAAACGCCGGCGTATTGGGCGATGTCTTTGAGTCGAACCATATTCAGAAGGCAGACAGCAGAAGGCAGAGGGTGGAAGGAAAGGCGGGGGAAACCAAAGAATTCCACTGCAGGGATTTCGCTCTATTCTTCATTCTGCATCGTTCTTTCTTCATTTAGACATAGGCGCCGCGCCATTGCAGTTTGCGGCGCAGGGTTTCCAGAAATGAACTGCCTGCCAGGTGCATCAACCGAACGGCACGACGGCTGCGGCGAATCGTCGCCTCGTCGCCGGCTTCAAGTTCGGCAACCACCTGGCCGTCCACACTCAAAATGGTCGCGGGTGCCGGGTTGGTTGCCTTGACCCGGATGGTGGAGGCCAGTGGAAGAATGAGGGACCGGTTGGACAGCGCGTGCGGGCAAATCGGTGTGAGGGCGAACACATCCGCGGTCGGAAAAATCACCGCGCCGCCCGCCGACAGCGAATACGCGGTGGAACCGGTGGGCGAACTGATGATGAGGCCGTCGCAGCGGTAATGGGTGACCAGTTCGCCATCCACGCTCACGTCCAGCCCGATGAGGCGCGAAACCGCGCCGCGACCAACGACGATGTCGTTAAGCGCCATTTCACAAACCGGTTGGCCGTGGCAGTGTCCGCTCACCTCGATCAACGCACGGGATTCATATTTGAATTCACTCCGCCAGACGTGATTGAGCGCGCGGGACAGTTCGTCCGAGGGCACGGCCGTGAGAAAGCCGAGGCCGCCAATGTTGATGCCGAGCAGGGGAGTGGCGGAGCCGGCGATGTCACGCGCGGCGCGCAGCATGGTGCCGTCGCCGCCGAACACCAGCAGCAGGTCCACGTCGCGGGCCAGTGCGGCGGTGTCCGGGTTGATGACGGCCTTGCGTCCGGCGCGCGAGATCAGCCGCGCGGCTTTGCGGACGATGTCGGCGCAGGCGGCCTTCTCGGAATTTCCGATGAGGCCGATGCGTTTGATTTTGTCAGCTTGTTTTTTCAATCAGCACCAAAAATTCCTTGTTGCCGGCGGGGCCGAGCAGCGGTGATGCAACGACGTCGCGCCAGTTCAAGCCGGGCTGCGCGGCGGCAAATTCACGCAGTTCGTTCACCACCCGTTCGTGGACCCGAGGGTCGTTGATGACGCCACGGCCCTTGTCGGCCTCGGTCTTGCCGGCCTCAAATTGCGGTTTAATCAGCGCAACAATTTTGCCGCTTGGCTTCAATAAAGCAATGGCGGCGGGCAGGATTTTTCGCAGGGAAATAAACGAGCAATCAATCACGGCCAAATCGGACGGGGTAAACGGCCGGGGAAATTGCGCGGCGGTCAAATGGCGCGCGTTGGTTTTTTCCATGACCACGACGCGGTGGTCCTGCCGGAGTTTCCAGGCCAACTGGCCCTGGCCGACATCCACGGCAAAGACTTTCGCGGCACCGTATTGAAGCAGGCAGTCGGTGAAGCCGCCGGTGGACGCACCGAGGTCGAGCGCGACCAGGCCGGCCACGTTGAGTTGGAAATGGCGCAGCGCGTGTTCCAGCTTGTAGCCGCCGCGGCTGACGAATTTTTCGCCGGCTTCCAGGGCAAGGGCATCCTCCGGCTGGACGGAGTCGCCGGGTTTGTGCGCCGGCTGAGTGTTGACGCGGACCTGTCCGGCGAGGATGGCGCGTTTGGCGCGTTCGCGGCTTTCGCAAAGTCCGCGATCAACCAGAGCTTGGTCGAGGCGAGTCATTAAGAATGCGGCGGAAAAGTATCAACAACCTGCGAGTATCACAAGCGATTGCCACTGGCATAGAGACGGTTCTGAACCTCGCGGAAACTATGATAGAAGAGCGCGTTGTCCGCCGCGGCCTTCTCGACGAGCTGCTTCAGCAGAAACAATTCGGCGCTGTTGATGACGGCATGGACGCTCTGCTTGAAGGCTTCCATGGGCATGAACGTCTGGAACGAATCGCCGAGCAAAATAATGGTAGCATGACGGCGCTGGTTGACGGGCATGTTTTGCAAGGCCTGCAAGGTCTGGTTTTCATCAATGGTGTTGGCACCGAACAATTCCTCGATGACCACCACCTGATAGTGGACCTGGGTGAAGCGCACCAAAAAATCACTGTGCGTGGCAGCGGTATGGACTTTATATCCCAATTCGGTCAGGGCGGTCTTGGCGGTCTCCAGCCATTCCGGCGTGGAAAAGGCAATCAACGCCGGTTTGTCCTCGGTACTGATAAAATCAAAAGAGCCAGCCATAGGTCATTTTATTTTGAGCACCGGAGGTGCTGATTTTTCAACCGTTGTTTTCATGCGAAGAATGCCGGCGGTCGAACTCATGTCGCCGCGGCCCTTCTTGACGCCGTCGATGCCGCGTGTGACGACGCTGCGCTTGGTGCAATAAAGCAAAGCGGTTTCTTCAGAGATCTGGCCGCGC
>DATEGR010000336.1:0-4179 GCA_035279985.1 Verrucomicrobiia bacterium | reverse complement strand
GGATCACCGGTATGACAACCGGCTGGATGACATTTCCCCGGCGGCCCGCGCCGGCTGGCTGACCCTGGCCGGGCAGACGCTCGACGCCTTGCCGCGCCGGGTGGATTACTCGAAACTGTCGCGCGACGGCCAGATTGACTTCGGGATTTTCCGGCACAATTTGGAGACGCAAATCTGGGAGACAAAAAATTTCCAGGCATTCCAGGAAGACCCCCGCACGTACGGCGCCTACCTCAATGACAGCGTTTATTTGCTGCTGACGCAATCCACGCTGCCGAAAGAGACGAACATCGCCAACTGCCTGGCCCGCATGGCACAGATGCCGCGCATTGTGGCCGAGGCGGAGAAGACCTTGACCCATCCGGCCCGGCCGATTCTGGAAACCGCCATCCGTCAGAACCAGGGCGCGATTGACTTTTATGGAAAGGACATTTTCCTGCTGGCGGGTGATACGGCGCAACTGGGCCGGTTGAAAGCCAGTGCCGCGTCGGTGGCGGCGTTGTTGAAGAAATACCAGGAATTTCTCGAAGGGCCGCTGATGGCGCGAGCCGACGGCGAATGGCGAATCGGTCAGCCGAGGTTCGATAAAAAATTTGAACTGGAAACCGACGCCGGCATCACCGCCGAGCAAAATCTGGCGGACGCCGAAACTGAATTTAATCATGTCCGGCGGGATATGTTTGTCCTCGCGCGCCAGCTTTGGTGCCGGTATTTTCCACAACAACCGTTGCCACCGGACGACATCGCCGGCGAACGCGAAACCATCCTGAAAGTCATCGACGCGATTGACCGGGACCACAGCACGCCGGAAGAATTGGTTTCCGACGCGCGCGCCGACATCGAGCGCATCAAGGCGTTCATCCGGAAGCGGAATTATATCCAACTGCCGGACCCCGACCGGTGTGAGGTGATTGTGATGCCGGAATTCCGCCGGGGAAACTCGCTGGCGTATCTGGATAACGCGCCGCCGCTGGACCCCAACGCCCACAGCTATTATGCCATCAGCCCGCCGCCGTCGGACTGGACGCCGCAACAGGTGGAAAGTTTTCTGGAGGAATACAACCACTACATGCTGCAAATCCTGACCCTCCACGAAGGTTATCCGGGGCATTACGTGCAACTGGCGGAAGCCGTCCGCGTGCCGTCGCTCATCCGTCGGGTCTATCAATCGGGCGCCTATGTCGAGGGCTGGGCGGTGTATGGCGAGATGACCATGCTGAACGAGGGCTACGGCGACGGCAATTTGCAACTGCGTTTGATGGAACTGAAATTCTATCTGCGGGCCGTGGCTAATTCGATCCTCGACTATAAAATGCACTGCACGCAGATGACCGATGCCGAAGCGATGGAATTTTTGACGCAGGACGCCTTCCAATCCGAAGGTGAGGCCAAACTAAAATTGATTCGCGCCAAGCAAAGTTCCGTGCAATTGAGCACTTACTTTGTCGGTCGGATGGCGCATTACCGGCTGCACCAGCAAATCGAGCGCGAACTGGGCGACAAATTCAATCTGGCCCGCTATCATAATGCCGTGATTGCCCACGGCTCGATTCCGGTGAAATATCTGCCCGAACTGGTGCGTGCGGATCTGGGACTGACCCAATGAAGAGTTCCCCATACCTGACGGCGCCGCTGAAGACCGACAAATACCCGCCGGGCATTCCTTACATCGTCGGCAACGAGGCGGCCGAACGGTTCAGCTATTACGGCATGAACTCCATCCTGGTGATTTTCATGACGCAATATCTAATGAACGCCCAGGGCCAGCCGGACCGCATGAGCGACGCACGGGCCGAAGAGTGGTATCACTGGTTTGTTTCGGCCGTTTATTTTCTGCCGGTCCTCGGCGGGCTCCTCGCCGACGCGGTGTTCGGCAAGTATCTCATCATCCTGCTGTTGTCGGTCGTCTATTGCTTCGGCCACTTTACACTGGCCATGAACGACACCCGGCTCGGCCTGGTTATCGGCCTCACCCTGATTGCCTTGGGCGCCGGCGGCATCAAACCGTGCGTCAGCGCCAACGTCGGCGACCAGTTTGGTGCCACCAACCAGCATTTGTTGCCCAAGATTTTCAATTGGTTCTATTTTTCCATCAACCTCGGCTCGGCTTTTTCCACCCTGCTCATCCCCTGGCTGCTGGACAAGGCAGGGCCCAGGATTGCCTTTGGCGTGCCGGGCATTGCCATGCTGATAGCCACGGTCGTCTTCTGGATGGGACGCCGGAAATTCGTCCACATTCCGCCGGCCGGATTGGGCAACTATGCGCGGGAACTGTTCCAGGGTGAAAACCTGAAAGCCTTGGGAAACCTCCTGATTCTGGTTCCGTTTGCCGCCATGTTCTGGGCGCTGTGGCAGCAGAATTTCTCCACGTGGGTAGTGCAATCGGAAAAGATGGACCGGCACCTGTTCGGTCACGACTGGCTGCCGGCCCAGATCCAGACGGTGAACCCGGTCTTCGTCCTCGCCATGCTGCCGCTGTTTTCTTATTTGATTTACCCGGCGGTCGGACGATTCGTAAAAGTGACGCCGCTCCGGCGGTTTGGCGCCGGGCTCTGGGCGGTCATCGGGTCCTTTCTGATTATCGCCTGGATCCAGACCCGGATTGACGCGGGCCAGCACCCGACAATCCTCTGGCAAATTCTCGCTTTTGTCGTGCTGACGGCGGGTGAGGTGCTTTTGTCGGTGACCCACCTGGAATTTGCCTACACGCAAGCGCCTAAGAAGATGAAGTCGCTGGTGATGTGTACCTATCTCGGATCGATTTCCCTCGGCAATGTGTTTACGGCCTGGGTGGATGGTTTCATTCAGAACCCCGACGGCTCCGTGAAATTACAGGGAGCGGCTTATTTCATGTTCTTTGTCAAAGTTATGCTGGCAACGGCGGTAATCTTCCTCATCGTCAGCCATTTTTACCGCGGCAAAACCTACATTCAGGACGAAACCCAAACCCAGCCGGCGTGACTTAAACGGCGCGTGCATTTCGAGCAGGTCGCCGTGGATTCTGGTCATATACAAAATGCTTATCTTTCCGGTAAGCTTTCGTACAGGTAACAGACAGGACGCGCTGCCTGGCTGTCCCTTTCGAACTAAATGCCAGCCAATCAGTTATGAACACGAGGAAACATCCCAACCCCTGGCTTGCCGTCCTCGGTCTTCTTGTAGCGGCTCCCTGGGCCCAATCGCAAGTGACCTACACGGACAGTTTCAATGTCAACGTCAACTATCTCACCAATGGTCTGCCGGGCACGATCTGGGACGGTGTTTATTTCGGAGCCGGCGAATTCAACAACAGTGGTCTCGGCGGCGGTGGGCCGGGCGCAACCCTTCAGTGCGACGCCAATATCACCGCTGCCAGCACCCTGACGCTCCAGACCACCGGCACGGCGTGGGAGAACGCGGATGACGACGGGTTTTATCTGTTCAAGGTTGTGCCCGGGGACTTCTCCCTGTCCGTGCATGTGGTCAGTCCGTTCAACAACGCGGGTTATAACACCGCCGGGCTGCAGGCACGGGCATTCGCCGCGGGTGGTGATCCCTATGGCGGCAGTGAGAACTTTGTTTCCTGGACCCGGTTTGACGAATACAACTTTGCCAACTATTTACGCAGCGAAGTCAGTGGCGGTGTCGCCCAGATCAATCCTGGTGATTATCCCAACACCAATTACTGGCTGCGGATCGACCGGGTGCGGGGGACAAATTTTTTATTTTATCAAAAAGCCACCAAAGCCGGCGCCTGGCAGTTGGAGACCTTCCCGGCGCCGGTAAGCGGAACCGTTCTGCGACGGCCCGATCTGGCCGGGTTGCCACTCCAGGTCGGCATCATCCACGCCACGTTCAACGGTCAGCTCGGAGTCCAATTTACGGATTTCAGCCTGACGGAATCGAACGTGGCTTTTGCCGCCGCGCCATCACCGGCAACGGGTTTGACGGTGGTGACCAATGCCGGCGGGCTGAATGTGTCCTGGGCGCCGGGGGCCGGCAGCGCCGGCAGCCTGGTGGTGATGTGGACGGGTACGAACAGCCTGGTGAAAGAAATGCCGGCCAACGGGTTTACCTACACCGGCAATGCGAATTACGGCTTTGGCAGCACCTTGCCGGGGGCCAGTTATTTTGTGGTTTACAATGGCACGGGCACCAATGTCAGTGTTGACAATGTCATTCCCAACACGACTTATAACG
>DATEGR010000335.1:0-4295 GCA_035279985.1 Verrucomicrobiia bacterium | reverse complement strand
GTGGATTTGCGTCCGTTTATTTTATCGGGTGACCGCGTCGCCATCATTCCTGGCGGACTGACGCGCGTGGCGCTGCGCAAGGGATCGCTGGTGGTCAACTCATCCCAGGGCGGCGGGAGCAAGGACACGTGGGTGCTTTATGGCGATGAGTAAACCGAACACTGAACATCCAACGTTGAGCTCCGAACACCGCATGAGGAAGGTCATAATTTATGATATACGATATGCGATTTACGCGCCGGTTTCGCCAGGGAACGGCCATTTTTTATTTGAAATCGTAAATCGTAAATCGTAAATCGAAAATGCTCTCCCGCGTTGCCAACTCGCTTTATTGGATGGCGCGTTTCATCGAACGCGCTGAAAACATTGCGCGCATCGTGGACGTGAACCTGCAATTACTCCTGGATTTGCGCGACCTGGACGAACAAAAGCTGGCCGAATACTGGCTGCCCATCGTGCAGGCCACGGGCGATGAGACGGCGTTTTTTCAGCTGCACCAGCGGATTAGCGGCCAGGCCGTCACGGAATTTCTCGTATTCCAGCCCGAAAACCCCAACGCCATCGTGCAATGCGTCTGCCAGGCGCGCGAAAACGCTCGCATGGTGCGCGACCAGCTCACGCTCGAATTGTGGGAGGAATTGAACCGGCTGTATCTGTTCGTTCGCGCGCCGCAGGCGCGGGAAATCTGGCGGCGCAGCCCCGGCGAATTTTTTCAGGAGATAAAGTCCGGCTCGCTGCATCTGATTGGCATCATCAACGCCACGCTGGTTCACGACGAAGGCTGGTGGTTCGTGCAGGCCGGCCAGTTCCTGGAACGTGCTGACAAGACTACCCGCATCCTTGACGTGCGCTCTCAAACATTGCCGGAACGCGGTGGGCCGGCGGCCATCACCCAGATTAACGCCTTCGAATGGTCGGCCGTGCTCCGCTCCTGCAGCGCGTGGGATGCTTACCGGACGATCCACGGTGCCGACGTGCATCCGCGGCTGGTGGCGGAATTCCTGCTGTTGAACGACAACTTTCCGCGTTCGGTGCGGTTTTGCTTGAATGAATTAAACCGTGCCATCCGGCGCATCTCCGGCGTGGCGGACGGCCATTTTTGCAACGATGCCGAGAAATTGACCGGCCGTTTTCTGGCCGAATTGCAATTCAGCACGATTGACGAAATTTTTGACCTCGGCCTGCATCGGTCTTTGGACAACGCGCAAATCAAACTGAACGAAATCGGCGACGCGTTGTTCCGCGCGTACATTTTTCAACCATTCCAGAACCCTGACGATGAACATATGGTCCAGCAGGAGGAACAACAGCAACAGTCCCGAACCATTTGCGAATCGGGAGGGCAATAAGAATGAACCAACAATTTCATCTGAACAACGGCAAAGCCGGCGTTTTGAAGCCGCCTTTGTCTTGAGGGCGCCGAGGTCGCCTGAATTCCAATGCTAAAGACATGAGATGGGATATATTTCATCGCACACGCTACGTGTATGCCACGCCGGTGCGCGACAGTTTCAACGAGGTCCGGCTCGAACCGCCTTCCAATGCCGGACAAACGCTGGAATCGTTTTTATTGCGCGTTTTGCCCGCCGTGCGGCTGAATCGATACTCCGATTTTTATTCCAATTGGATCCATCATTTTGAAGTGCCCGAACCCCATCTCTATCTGCTTATCGAAAGCCAGACCCGCGTAAAAACCCACCCCCTTCCACCACTGGCGGGGGATGCCGAACCTTGTCCGCTCGAAAAGTTGGCCAATGTGCGGAACATCGAGCATTGCCACGATTTTTTGCAAAGCAGCCGTTACGTGGAAATCGAGGTGGAACCCTGGCGGTTGGCGGTGGATGCAATCGCTGACCAGACGGATGTATGGCAATCCGCACTGGCACTCATGCGTTTCGCCCACGATTTTTTGAATTACGAACCCCATGCCACCCATGTCCACACTCACATGCACGACGTAATCACGCAACGCCGCGGCGTTTGCCAGGATTACGCGCATCTGATGATTGGCTTGTGCCGCAGCGTGAAAATTCCGGCGCGTTACGTCAGCGGTTATCTGGCCACTGAGACCGCCAGCGCCACCCACGCGTGGGTCGAAGTGTTTATTCCAACCGCCGGCTGGCTGGGATTGGACCCAACGCATAACTGCCAGATTGGTGATGCCTATGTGAAAATCGGGGTGGGCCGTGATTACGCCGACGTCCCGCCCGTCGCCGGCAATTACCGCGGTACACTCAATCGGCAAATGGAGGTGGAAGTTAAAATCGCGCCGGTGACATAACAATTTCCTGCTGGTCAAATGCGGCTTTTGGGCTAATTTACCCGCCTGATAAAATCATGTTCACCGGGACCTACACCGCCATCGTGACGCCGTTCAAAAACGGCCAGCTCGACGTGCCCGCCCTGGAACGCCTCGTCAGGATGCAAATCAAGGCCGGGGTGGATGGCATCGTGCCCGTCGGCACCACCGGCGAATCGCCCACGGTGGATTACGAGGAGCACCTCGAAATCATCGCGCTGACCGTGAAATTTTCCGCGGGCCGGGTCAAGGTCCTGGCCGGCACCGGGGGGAATTCGACGAGTGAAGCGGTTTACCTGACGCGCGAAGCTGAGAAAATCGGCGCGGACGGCTCGCTGCAGGTCGCGCCGTATTACAACAAGCCCACGCAGGAAGGTTTGTTCCAGCATTTCCAGGAAATCGCGGGCACCACCCAACTGCCCGTTGTGCTGTACAGCATTCCGGGTCGTTGCGGTGTCGAAATCGGCGTCGAAACCGTGCGGCGCCTGGCGCGCGCATGCAGGAACGTCATTGGTATCAAGGAAGCCGGCGGCAGTTGCGACCGAGTTTCACAGTTGCGTGCGGCGCTGGGTCCGAAGTTTGTTATTCAGAGTGGCGATGATTCGCTCACGCTGCCATTCATGGCGGTGGGGGCGGATGGCGTCATCAGCGTGGCGTCCAATGTGGTTCCGCGGGAAGTGGCGCAAATGGTGGCCGCCTTCCGGCGCGGGCAAATCCGGAAGGCGTCGCAGCTGCATGCGAAGCTTTATCCGCTGTTCAAAGATTTGTTCATCGAGACGAACCCGGTGCCCGTCAAAGCCGCGCTGGCGATGAAGGGTTTGATTGAGGAAGAATACCGTTTGCCGCTGGTGCCGATGAGCGCTGCCCATCGAGCAAAATTGCGCGCAACCATGAAGGCGTGCGGGGTCTTGAAATGAAAATGTTCAATGCAAGAAAGCAAAGAAACAAGGGCGCAAAGTATTTAATCGAGGATCTTCCTTGCGTCTCCGCGGTTTTGCGCCTCTGTGTTAAAAAAATATGACCAGGATCATTATTACCGGGGCCAAGGGCCGGATGGGCCAGGCGCTTGTCGCGTGCGCGAAGAATTTTCGCGAAGTGCAAATCGGCGCGCAGATTGACATGGGGGACGATCTTCCCGCCGCCGCCACGCAGGGTGACGTCGTGGTTGATTTCAGTTCACACGCCGCGACGGCGGACATTGCGGGGGTGTGCGCGCGGCACAAAAAGGCCATGGTCATCGGCACCACGGGGCATACGAACGCCGAACGAACCGAGGTGTTGAAGTTCAAAACAAAAATTCCGATGGTTTGGACCGCCAACTTCTCGACCGGCGTGAACACGCTGTTCTGGCTGACGCGGAAGGCGGCGGAGATTTTGGGGCCGGACTACGATCTGGAAATCATCGAAATGCATCATCGCATGAAAATAGACGCGCCGAGCGGCACGGCCAAAATGCTGGCGCAGATCCTGGCCGAGGTGCGCAAGCAGCATCTGGACAAGGTGGCGCGGCATGGCCGGCTGGGCATTGGCGAACGGGCGCCGGGCGAGATTGGCATCCATTCGTTGCGCGGCGGCGATGTGGTGGGCGATCACACGGTGATTTTTTCGGCCAACGGCGAACGCATCGAGCTGACGCACAAGGCTTCCAGCCGCGACACACTTGCCAACGGCGCGTTGCGCGCGGCGCTCTGGGTGGTCAAACAAAAGCCCGGCCTTTACGACATGCAGGATGTGCTCAGTTTGAAATAGGACAGGCGTCGCGCCCGTCTCCATTTTTGAATTGTTGATGCAGACAGAAATTCAGAGACAGGCGCGACGCCTGTCCTACATTGCTCTCGGTTCGAATCTTGGCGAATCGCAGCAAATCATTCTAAAGGCGATGGTTCGGCTGCAGGATTTCTCCAACCAGCCAATTCTCAAATCTTCGCTCTGGCAATCATCGCCGGTGGATTGCCCGCCGGGTTCGCCGGCATTTGTGAATGCCGTGGTTGGCCTG
>DATEGR010000334.1:0-13101 GCA_035279985.1 Verrucomicrobiia bacterium | reverse complement strand
AAAGCTTAAAGCCGAATTGGAAGGGAAAAAGGAACAAGTTCGGCGGACGGAGCGATGAAACTTTTCCCGTCCGTCCGCCGGCGGTAATTCAAAGCGTCATTAAATCCGGCCTGTCTTCATCCGTCTGGCAGCGGGCCACGGCACGGGCATTTGTTCACTCGACGAGAAATGGTGCGCGCGAGAGGACTTGAACCTCCAACCCTTTCGGGACCAGATCCTAAGTCTGGCGCGTCTGCCATTCCGCCACGCGCGCGCTCCGCAATAAATTGCGCCCCGGGCCATGGAATCTCAAGCCCGCTTTTACCGGTCGGCGACGCCGGTTTTGCCTTGAGCCAACGCGCGATTGCGCCTATCCAATGGTTCGTTTAGGTTCGCACCATGTCATTTGGGAATCGTCTTTGGCCTGGCGTGTTTGCCGTTTGGATCGGGATCACGTTGAGCGGCTGTCTGCCGTCAGGCCAAAATCAATCGGAAGAGGAAAAAGAGCCGCATTACGTTCTCGGTCTGAGCCGCGTCAATGCGATGGATTACCTGGGTGCCATTCAAGCCTTTGCAGAGTCATTGGAGGTAAATCCGCATTCGGCCGCGGCGCATTTTCAACTGGCCATGCTTTACGAAAACAAGGAGCCCGATCCGGCGGCGGCGATTTATCATTATCAGCAATACTTGAAATTCAATCCGAACGCTGGCAACGCCGAGATTATCAAACAGCATATCGCCAGTTGCAAACAGGAGCTTGCCGCCGATGTGATGCCGCTGCCGAGTACGCCCGCCGCGCAAAAGCAAATCAACCAGTTGATCGAGCAAAACCAGAAGTTGCAGGATGAGGTCAACAAATGGCACGCGTATTACGCAAGCCAACTGGCCGCTAAAAATCAGGCTTCTCCGGCACCCGCTCCTGATGTGGCGCAGTCTTCCGCAAATCCCGTTTCATTGCCGCCGGCGCAAAATGTCACCGCCCCGGCCAGCCAGGCGGTCGGAGACCGTTCGGCGCGTTCGACTGCGTCAAAGGGAACAACGCGGACGCACAGGGTTGCCGCCGGGGAAACGGCCGTCCGTATTGCGCGCCGGTACGGTGTTTCGCTGGATGCCTTGCTGGCCGCCAATCCGGGCCTGGAACCCCGGCGGATGCGCGTCGGCCAGGTCCTGAACATTCCCTCATCATAACCGCCAAATGATTTCGCGCATTACATTCCTGGTTATTGCGGTTTTTTGGATCGCGATGAATGTGCTGCTATGGCGTGCGGAATACGTTTCGCACGGCACAGGTGTTCGCGTGCCCGCAGCCCTGGTCTGGCAGAAAATTTTAACCGCGCCGGACATTTCCTCGCTGACGGTCTTTCAGGATGGCCAGCGAATCGGTTTCTGCGAATTTTCCACGAGCATCGAACAGGAAATGGCCACGTTGGATGAAGGCAAACCCGTACCCGAAACCATCAACACCCGCGCGGGCTATCAAATTCGATTTAATGGGAACGTGGGCCTTGGCGATTTTACCAACCGGGTGACTTTTAACGGCCTCCTGAAATTTTCGCGCAAGCGCGAGTGGCGTGAATTAAATCTGAAAGTGTCTTCGCATTTCGCCACCGTCGAGGTTCACTCGCTGGTTGACGAACACAATGTTCAACTGACCATCACCAGCGACGACATCAGCACCGAGCGCGTGTTCAGCTTCGACGACTTAAAAAACCCGAATGCATTATGGCATGCGTTCGCCGGGAATCTGGGCGGCGAATGGGCCGACGACCTGGATTTCACCCCGGTTTTCCAGACGCCCGCCGTGCATGCGCAAGACATTCATTGGGAGGCACATCTTGACCGGTTGACCATTGGCAGGGAACTCGTGCCGGCCTATCGCCTGGAAACCAGCGTGCTTGGCCATCCCATTGTCATCTACGCCAGCACGCTGGGCGAAATCTTGCGCGTCGAGCTGCCCGGCGGCGTGATTGCATCGTTCGATCAGTTGGGCAACCCTTGAAGCACACGCCATGATTGAAATAGTCCATCTCGTCAAAAAATTCGGGGACCTCGTCGCGGTGGACGACGTCACCCTGACCATTCCGCGTGGAGAATTCTTTGCCGTGCTCGGCCCCAACGCCGCCGGGAAAACGACGACGCTGAAAATTCTCACCGGCTTGATGAAACCGACCGCCGGCTGTGCGCGCGTTTGCGGCTTTGACGTGCAGGAAAACCCGCTCGAGGCGCGCCGTCGCCTCGCCTACGTGCCGGACTTTCCCTTCCTCTACGACAAGCTGACCGCGCGGGAATTTTTCCGTTTTACCGGGCAGTTGTTCGGCATGGCCGATTCGCAAATCGAAACCAATGCGGAGGGGTTGATCGCGCGTTTTCATCTGGCCGATTTTGCGAATCTCCCGCTGGAGAGCCTTTCGCACGGCACGCGCCAGCGGGTGGCCATCGTGTCCGCGCTGTTGCACGACCCGGAAGTGTTTGTGATTGACGAGCCGATGGTCGGTCTTGACCCCCAGCACGCGCGTGTGGTGAAAGATGTGCTCAAGGAACGCTCGCTCGCGGGCATGACCGTCCTGATGTCCACGCACGAACTGAGCGTGGCCGAGGAAATGGCCGACCGCATCGGTATCATCAACGACGGAAAATTGGTGGCGGTGGGCTCGCGCGAGGAATTGCGCAAATTAAGCGGCGCGTCCGGAGCGTTGGAAGAAATCTTTCTAACGCTCACAACGAACAATAGCGAAGCGTGATTTCAACTCAGGCGTGCGACTCGTCTCTCAATCTCCAGGGTAAAAAATTCTTTTGGGAGGGATGGTGTGCCGCCGTGCCGGCCTCCTGAACGCAAGTTTGGATATCGCTCCGGGTCTTGTTGTGCCACTGCAACGCTTTCTTTTGCATTGACGGGTTGTAGTTTTGTGCCATTCTGTCACTTTGAAACATTGATTTTGTTCAATGGCCGCGCCCAAATCCAGTTTTCTTGACAAGGTGCTAGGCCGCATTGGGCGGCTGGATGCCGAAGGGTTGCAGACGGTAGTCCAGCGACTGGCGCGGGAACGCAGTTTTTTGGAGACGCTGTTCAATACCATTGAAGACGGCGTACTCGTCGTGGATGAGCAGGGTCGGATCCTTTACTTCAATCAGGCGGTCACGCGCCTGTTGGGCTTGCAGCCGGGAGTGGAAGGCCAGCACGTCACACGCTTTCTGCCCGAACTCGACTGGGCAGAGCTCTCGCGCATTGACCGCCAGGGTGGCGGTCATGTCGCCCGGCATGAATTTGAAGTGGATTACCCGCGTCCGCGCTTTTTGCGCCTCTACGCCGCGCCGCTCGACGGCGAGGCCACGGGCAGCTCCGGCGTCGCGCTCATTTTGCACGACGCGACCGAGACACGGCAGAAAACCTTCGAAGCCATCGAGAGCGAGCGCGTCCAGGCGCTCACATTGCTGGCCGCCAGCGTCGCGCACGAAATCGGAAATCCGCTCAACGCGTTGCACATTCATTTGCAGCTCATGGAGCGGGAATTGAAGAAGGCCGGTCGGGCGCCCGGTTCCCGATCCTCGACGCCTGAGCTTCGGCGTCTTGAACAATACCTCGACGTGGCCAAGGGCGAGATCAACCGGCTGGATTACATCATCACACAATTTTTGCAGGCGATTCGTCCCGTGGCGCCGCAATTAAAACCGGCTTCCGTGAACGACGTGGTTGAAAAAACCCTCGACTTGCTCCAACCGGAACTGGGCAATCGCGGCCTGACCGTGAAAACCAAATTTGCGCGCCGGCTGCCGGCGGCACCATTGGACGCGACGCAGATACAACAGGTTTTGGTGAATCTCATCAAAAACGCCATGCAGGCGATGACCAGGGGCGGCACGCTGACGTTACAGACCGGCGAGGGCGCGGACGGCGTATGGGTGAGCGTGGCTGATACCGGCGGCGGCATTCCCGAGGAGAAAATCAACCGCATTTTCGAGCCGTTTTTCACGACCAAGAAAAGGGGTACCGGCCTGGGCTTGATGATCGTTCAGCGCATCGTGCGCGCGCACGGCGGCCGGATCGAACTGGAGAGCCACGCGGGCCGGGGCACGACGTTTCGGGTGTGGCTGCCATTACACGAGCGCCAGCCGCGATTGTTGCCGGAAGAGACCGCGGAAACTCAACACTGAAATCTGTGACTGAAAAACCGACATTGCTGATTGTAGACGACGAGAAGCCAACACGCGACGGGTTGCGGGCGGCGCTGGAAGAGCGTTATGACGTGTATGTGGCCGAGGATGCCAAGGCCGCCGGCGAACTGCTCGAACGCGAGAACTTTGACGTGCTGCTCACGGATTTCCGCCTGCCAAGCGAGGACGGCATGAAATTGATTGCGCGCGCCAAATCGCTGGCCCGGCCGCCGATCTGCATTTTAATGACGGCCTACGGCTCGGAGGAGCTGGCCGTGGAGGCGATGAAACGCGGGGCGGACGATTACATCGCCAAAGGCCGGTTGCAAATCGACGAGCTGGAGATGCGCATCGCGCGCGCGTTGCGCCGGCAAAACCTCGAAACGGAAAACGTTTCGCTGCGCCGTCAGCTCGATACCAGGTTCGGCCTGGAAAACATCGTCGGCAAATCGCCGGTGATGGAGGAAATTTTCGAAATTATCCAGCAGGTGGCGCCGTCGCGCGCCACGGTTCTGCTCACGGGCGAGAGCGGTACGGGCAAGGAGCTCGTGGCGCGGGCAATTCACCAGCTCAGCCCGCGGGCCAAGCAGCCGCTGGTGATCGTGCACGGTGCTGCCCTGGCGCCGACCCTGCTGGAAAGTGAATTGTTTGGGCACGAAAAAGGTGCGTTCACCGGCGCGTACGAACGGCGCATCGGCCGTTTCGAGCAGGCCCAGGGCGGCACGCTGTTTCTCGATGAAATCGGCGAGATTGACGCGGCCATTCAAGTAAAGCTGCTGCGGTTTCTGGGCGAGCGGACATTTGAGCGAGTCGGCTCGAACAAGACACTGACGGCGGACGTCCGGCTCATTACGGCGACGAACAAAAATCTGGAGGAACTGGTCAAAGACGGGACCTTTCGCGAGGATCTGTTCTTCCGGCTGCGCGTCGTGGAAATCCATTTGCCGCCGTTGCGGGAGCGGGCGGGGGACATTCCGCTGCTGGCGCAAAGGTTCTTGCGCGAGTTTGCGCAAGAGAACGGCAAGGCGGTGAACGAATTTACCGTGGACGCGCTCGAACGGCTGATGAAATATGCCTGGCCGGGCAACGTGCGTGAGTTGCGCACGGCCATCGAGCACGCGGTGGTGTTGTGCCGGGGCGAAAAGATCGCGGCGCGCGATTTGCCGCCGTCGGTACGCGGTGGTTCAGGCGAGCGCTCCAGCGAGGCGCCCTTGTTCGCACGAAATGATTTGACAGTGAAGGAGGCGGAGAAACAATTAATCATTCGCGCCTTGAAAGAGACAAATGGGAATCGCACACTGGCCGCCGGGAAAGTCGGCATGAGTCGGCGGACATTCCATCGCAAACTGCACACGTATCACCTGGAAGGGTTCTAATTATGCCATCCTTACAAGACTGGATTCACAAACTCGAAGAGGGCGGCGGGGTGCGCCATTTGAAGACCGCCGCCTTTTGTGTCGCGATTCTGTTCCTGATGCTCATCTATAATTGGTTCGCCTACCGCAACTTCGCCACGCCGGAAGCGATGGACTCGGCACAACTGGCGCGCAACCTCGCGGAAGGCAGGGGCTATACCACGCTGTGCATCCGCCCATTCAGCCTGTATCTCGTCCAGAGCCATAACCAGGCCAAGGCGGCGGATGCGCTGGCCAGCGCCGGCACGGATTTCGCGCAAATCAAAACCGCGCACCCGGATCTTGCCAACCCGCCGGTGTACCCGCTGGTGCTGGCTGGCCTGATGAAGGTGCTGCCGTTTCATTACCCGTTGGACCTCAAAAGCGCCTTCTGGAGCAGCGGCGGAAGTTTCTGGCGCTACGAACCGGACTTTCTGATTGCGTTGTTCAATGAAGTGCTTTTGTTGCTGGTGGTGGTGCTGACGTTTTTTCTCGCCCGGAAATTGTTTGATGCAAACGTGGCATGGCTTTCGGCCATTCTGGTGCTGGGTTGTAATTTGCTCTGGCGGTTCAGCGTATCCGGCCTGTCCACGATGTTGTTGATGATCATTTTCATCGGGCTGACCTGGTGCATCCTGTATATGGAAGAGGCGGCGAATGATCCGCAGGCGCCGCTGGGCTGGCTGCTCGGTCTGGCGATCGCGGCCGGTGCGGTGACGGGCGCCGGCGCGCTCACGCGATATGCTTTTGGCTGGTTGATAATTCCGGTGACCGTTTTTTTAATTCTCTTTGGCGGGCCGCGCCGGGCGTTTTGCGCGCTGGCGGCTTTCGGTGCGTTTGCGCTGGTGCTGACCCCCTGGATCATTCGCAATATCGCCATCAGTGGCACGCCGTTCGGAACCGCCGGTTTTGCAATCGTCGAAGGGACAGGTGCGTTCCCCGGGTTTCAATTGGAGCGATCCATTAATCCTCATCTTTCGGATGCATTGGGATTGACCCTTTATTTGCATAAATTTTTAAACAACACGCACACCATCCTGCAGGACAGTCTGCCCAAACTGGGTGGCAGCTGGGTGGGCATGTTGTTCCTGACAGGTCTGCTGTTGAGTTTCCGCAGCGTAGCCGTGCGGCGGATGCGCTATTTTTTACTGATGTGTCTGGCGATCTTCATCGTGGCGCAGGCATTGGGGCAAACGCAGCTCTCGGAGGAATCACCTGAGGTTAATTCCGAAAATCTTTTGGTGCTGTTGACGCCGTTGGTGTTTATTTACGGCGTAAGCCTGTTTCTCATCCTCCTTGATCAAATGGTGCTGCCGCTCCGCGAATTGCGGCTGGTGGTGAAAGTCGTCTTTGTGGGATTATGCTGTGCGCCGCTGATTTTTACGCTGTTGCCTCCCCGAACCAGGCCGGTGGCGTATCCCCCGTATTATCCGCCGGACATCCAGACGATTGCCGGTTGGATGCGGCCAAACGAGTTGATCATGAGCGACGTGCCGTGGGCGGTTGCCTGGTATGGCCAGCGCCAATCCGTCTGGCTGACCATGAACTACCAGGATGACTTTTTCGCCATCAACGATTATTTGAAGCCGGTACAGGCACTCTATCTCACGCCCGAAACAATGACTGCCGCATTTGGACCCGATTGGGTGCGTCCCGACCAACACACCTGGGGTAACTTTATTCTCCAGGCCGCGGCACAAGAAAAAATTCCGGTCACTTTCCCCCTGAACCACGCGCCGCCCGGCTTTTTCCCGGAGCGCCTGTTCCTGACCGATTCAGAACGTTGGAAATTGCAGAAATAAATTCCGGCTGCGCCGGTTCGGAACTCACCGGATGGCACGCTGCAGCCGGTCGGCGATCGCTGACCATTCCGGCAAATCCGGCGGCGCTTCCACCACAATCCATTCCGCGCCGGCCTCGTCGCAGCGGTGCAGTTCGGCATAAATCGCCCGCGCAAACGCCTCCGCGTCGTGCGGAATCACACACACATTCGCAAGCGGGAGGCTCGATGGAATCCGGGTATGGGCAATGAGGTGGCACGTGCCCGGTGCCACGCCTAACGCGGCCAGTTGTGCCTTCAGATCCGTCTCGTCGTTCCAGTTCAGCACCAATAATTCTGCCTTCGGCGCGTAATGTCTTTTCAGCAGGCCTGGGCTCTGAAGGGGGGAATGGCAGCCCTGGGCTTTGGATTTCAGGCTTTGGATTTCGTCGCCGCAGACGGCGGCGAGTGATTCGGCGTGAATCATGCCCGGGCGCAAAATTTCCGGCGGCCCCGTTCTGGCACGCAAAAGCGGGGTTAAATCCAGCACCGTGGATTCAATGCCCACCTGTGACTGGCCGCCGTCAATAATCAGAGAAATTTTGCCGCCGAGTTGTGTGCGTACGTGCCCGGCGTTGGTCGGTGAAACCTGGCTGGACAAATTCGCGCTGGGCGCCGCCAACGGAAAACCACATTCGCGAATCACCGCTTGAATGAGCGGATGACCTGGCCACCGCACGCCGACGGTCGGACCGCCGGCAGTCACAATGTCGGGAATTTCCTTTGTACGCGGCAACACCAGCGTCAGCGGCCCAGGCCAGAATGCTTTCGCCAGCTTGTTTGCATCCGCCGGCCAATCCGTGACGCAATGCTTCGCCATTTCGACACTGGCGACATGAACAATGATTGGATTATTTGCCGGCCGGCCTTTGATATGGAAAATTTTGGCAACGGCCTTTTTGTCCAGAGCGTTGGCGGCGAGACCGTAAACGGTTTCTGTCGGCAGCGCGACCAGCTCGCCCTCCCGCAATAACTCTGCTGCGCGTTTTACGGCGGCTCGAAAAAGCGCTGGCGTATGCGTGGGCAGGACTTGAGCGGTCACGCGCTATTCATAACGCAAGGCGTCAATGGGGTCGAGCTTGGAGGCCTTCCACGCGGGATAAAACCCGGAGATGATGCCGACAATCGTGCTGGAAATGAACGCAATGACGATCCAGAGGCTGGGAGTGACGGTGGGCCAGTCCTTGAGGGAGGCGATGAGCCATGAAAAAGTCATGCCGCTGGCGATGCCGATGGAACCGCCGATGGCGCTCAACGTCACCGCCTCGATCAAAAATTGCACGAGGATGTCCGCTCCGCGCGCGCCCACAGCCATGCGGATGCCGATTTCGCGCGTTCGTTCGGTCACGCTGACGAGCATGATGTTCATGATGTCGATGCCGCCGACGATGAGTGAGACGGCGGCGACACCCGCGAGCAGGAATCCCATGGTACGCGAAGATTCCGACACCCGCTGCATCAAGTCGGCCTGGTTGCGCACGGTGAAATCCGGTTCCTTGCTGCGATGCCGCGTCGTCAGCAAATCGGTGATTTCATTCTGCGCCTGAACGATGTCCTTGTCGCTGGAGGCCTCCACCAGGATATCATTCAAAAACGTGCGCGTCGTGATCCGATGCATGTGGCTGGTGTAAGGAACGATGACAATATCATCCTGGTCCTGGCCAAACAGATTGAATCCTTTCGGGGTGAGCACGCCGACGATTTGAAACGGGATGTTCCGAATGCGCAGGGTTTCTCCGAGCGGATTTTCACCGGGAAACAACTGGTCAACGACGGTTTTGCCGACGATGGCGGATTTGGCGAGGCTGCGCACGTCTTGATCGCTGAACATCGAGCCGCTGGAGATGGTGCGATTGACGATTTGCGGATAATCCGGCGATTCGCCCATCACCTGGGTGTTCCAATTCAGGCCGTTGGCGAGAATTTGTTCGCGGTCACGGACTTCCGGGCTGACGGCGAGAACGTGTGGCAACTGGGCGATCGCCTTGGCATCCTCAACCGTCAGCGTTGGCGCGCTGCCCCAGCCGCCGCGCATGGCGCCGCTGGTGAAATTGCCGGAAAAAACCGTGACCACATTTTCGCCCAGGCTGGCGACCTGGTCCTCGACCTGTTTGGTGGCGCCCGTGGTGAGGCTCACCGAGCCGATGACGGCGCCGACGCCAATGATGATGCCAAGCATTGTCAGCAGCGAACGCATCTTGTTCCGGCGCAGCGCGCGACCGGCAATTTTCAGCGAGGCAAAGATTCTCATGACGCGAGTTTGACGGCTTGTTGCGCCGCGCGAAGCCGTTGCAATTCCATTTCCGCGTTCAGACGACTGGCCACCACCGTGTTGCTGACAATGACGCCGTCGCGCAAAATCACGTTGCGCCGTGTATAACGCGCAATATCCAGTTCGTGCGTGACCATGACGATGGTGATGCCCTGGTCGTTGAGCTTTTGGAACACCCCCATGATTTCGATGCTCGTCTGGCTGTCGAGGTTGCCGGTCGGCTCGTCGGCGAGCAGGAGCGACGGCTGGTTCACCAGCGCGCGGGCGATGGCGACCCGCTGCTGCTGGCCGCCGGAAAGCTGGTTGGGGTGGTGATCGGCGCGCGAGCCGAGACCGACGAGTTCGAGCGCGTGCAGGGCGCGCTCGCGCTGCTCGCGCGCATGAATGCGGTGGCGGTGGTAAAGCATCGGCATCTCGACGTTTTCCAGCGCCGAGGTGCGCGAAAGCAGGTTGAAACCCTGGAAGACAAAACCAATTTTTTCGTTGCGGACATCCGCGAGCGCATCCCGATCAAGCGTGGAAACGTCAATGCCATCGAGCAGATAATTGCCGCCGGTGGGACGGTCCAGCGCGCCGATCATGTTCATCAGCGTGCTTTTGCCGGAGCCACTCGCGCCCATGAGCGCCACGAATTCGCCCGGAAAAATCTCCAGCGTGATCCCGCGCACCGCGTGGACATCCACTTCGCCGGTGTGATACACCTTGTGGATTTCCGCAAGCTTGATGACGGGGTTGGTCGGCACGGGAAAATTTGAATTCACATCAGCGTCGGCGCGGGAAACCGCCGCCAAACGGATTGGACGCCCCGGTGGTCTGCAGGCCGGTCACCATCAGGCCGGTGACCACCTGCGCGCCTTCGTCCAGCCCCGAAAGCACCTCGGTTGAGATGCCGTCACTGATGCCGGTCCGGATTTGCACCGCCTGCAACTTCGCATCGTCACCCGTGCCCGAAAGCACATACACCGTGTGAAAAAGCGGGTGATCGCCACGTCCGCGCCCGCCGCCGCGACGGCCGCCCGGAGCGCGGGTCCAATTACCGCCGTTGGTCGCCGGCGCAGCTCGGGTCACAACCGAGTTGGTCAGCACCACGGCATTTTCCGGCGGACGGAAACGCAGGGCACCATTCGGAATGGTCAACACATTGTCATGCTGGGCGACGGTAATCGAAACATCCGCGGTCATCCCGGGTTTCAATTTGTAATCCGAGTTCGTCACGCCGATGACGCAGTCGTAAGTGACGACGTTGTTTACCGTCGTCGGCGAATTGCGCACCTGTGTGACTTCGCCATGAAACGTCCGGTCGGGATACGCATCCACCGTAAAAATCACTTCCTGTTTCTCAGCGACCCCGCCAACATCCGCCTCCGCCACGCTCGAATCAATCTGCATTTTCGTCAGGTCGTTCGCGATTTGGAACAACGTTGGTGACTGCAAACTCGCGGCCACGGTTTGGCCGACATCCACCGCCCGGGAAATAACAATGCCATCCACCGGCGAATAAATTTTACAGTAACCCAGATTGGCCTTCGCGTTGTCGAGCGAGGCCTGCTTGATTTTCACCATCGCCTCGGCTTCGTGCAGATTGGCGATCGCCGTGTCATAATCGGACACCGAAACCAGCTGGTTGGTGAACAATTCACCGCTGCGGCGGGCTTCCACCCGTTGCAACTCCAGGTTTGCATTCGCGTTGGCCAGATCCGCCGAGGCCTGCTCCATCGCCGCCTGATACGTCCGCGGGTCAATCTCCGCGATCAACTGACCGTTGGTCACCGGCGAATTGAAATCCACGTATAGCTTGCTGATCCGGCCTGATACCTGGCAGCCGATGGTCACGTTGGTCACCGGGTTTAGCGTCCCCGTCGCCGTCACCAGTTTCGTCAATTCGCCGCGTGTTACCACCACCGTTTGATAAGCCGGTGCATCATCGTGTCCGTGATGAAAATACCAGACACCCGAGCCAACGATGACGACAACTGCAATAGCGATTCCCCACTTCACCCAGGAATGACTGCGATTTTCTGCCATAAATATTGATACCTTCGCCGTTTAGAGATTGAGACAGCGACAGTAAACGACAAGTTACGAAATTTTCCGCGCTTGTCCATGTTTTCATCCATTGGAACAAGCATAATCAAGCGCACTTTCCGCTTTGAGCAACCATTTCCCGTTCTTAGAATCAGCCCGTGCTTGAAAAATTCACCGAGCAACTCGCGGGCTCAGATTCGCTCGCGGACGAGCAGGTTCGCCAGGCCGTGGATCAGCTGGCCGATGAGCGAGTTTCCGCGGCGGCCAAGGCCGATTTTCTAACGGCGCTGGCGCAAAAGGGTGAAACGCCGGACGAAATCGCCGCATTCGCCCGTGCCTTGCGTGATAAATCCGTTCCGCCTCCGATTGATCCGGCCTGGCGGGATGCCCGCGAAATCCTCGACGTGGTCGGCACGGGCGGCGACCGGCTGGGCACGTTCAACATCTCCACCGCCGCTGCGTTGATTTGCGCCGCTGCCGGCGTCACCGTCGCCAAACACGGTAACCGGGCGGTTACTTCACAAGCCGGCAGCGCCGATGTTTTGGAAGCGTTGGGCGTGCGGATAGATTTGCCGCCGTTGGATGCTGTGCGTTCCTTGCGCGAACGCCGGTTTGCCTTTTTCTTTGCGCCCGCCTGGCACCCCGTATTCAAGCACATTGCACCCGCGCGAAAACTCTGTGCTGAACGCGGCCAACGGACGATCTTCAATTATCTCGGCCCGTTGCTGAATCCCGTGCGTCCGTCCGCCATGCTCGTCGGCGTGCCGCGGCCCGAACTTTGTGAACCGCTGGCGCGCGTTCTGCAATCGCTGGGCGTCCATCGCGCCATGGTCGTGTGTGGAAAAGTCCAGAGCCCGGAGTCAAAAGTCCCAAGCGCCATTGACGAGCTCTCGACGCTTGGCGAAAACACCATCGCCGAATTTTACCAGGAGCGCGGGTTTGCGGCATCGACTTTGTCGCCGGAACAATTTCCGTTGCAGCGCGCGACACTGGCAGATTTGATCGGCGGCGACCGCCGGGCGAACGCGGAAATCATCCGGCGCCTTTTCCGCGGTGAAGAGCGGGGTCCCAAGCGCGACGCGGTTCTGCTCAACAGCGCGGCCGCGCTGTTCGTGGCCGGCAATACGAAATCATTGGCCGAGGGTTGGGATTTGGCCGGCCAGACCATTGACAGCGGGCACGCCAAGGCGAAACTCGAAGAATTGACCCGTTAGCCCGCGGGGGTTGTGCTCTCCGGCGATTCCTTCGCGGCTGCTTCCGCAGCCTCCGCTTCCTTGATTTCCATTTCGGCGTAATGGAGGCCGAGATTGTGCTGGGCCGTCTTGTCGCCTTGCCGCGCAGCGCGGATGAACCATTTCAAGGCTTCCTGCTGATTTTGTTCCACTCCACGGCCGGTCTGGTAGCACAGACCGAGGTTACACTGCGCGGGCGCACATTCCTGCTCGGCCGCCATGCGGTAC
>DATEGR010000333.1:0-5174 GCA_035279985.1 Verrucomicrobiia bacterium | reverse complement strand
TGATTTTGTTGCAGCGGATGGTGTTCTGGATCGTCTCCTGGACGTCCTTTCTGGGCGGCGCAATATAACCAAGCTCAACCAACTGGGCAACCGCCAGCGCGGCCTCCGCCGGGTCTTGACGAGTCTCGCTGTTATGCAAACCGGCCCTGGAATCACCCACACCTTCCCAGCCAAAAATGCGTTCGGGCTTGACCTCCCCACGGAATACCTCCAGCCACGGACGCCCGTCCATGTCGCCCCCCACCGGCAGGCCGAGCAATGCCAGAATGGTGGGGGTCACATCCAGAATCGTCGCGCCGTAAAGGCGTTCGTTTTCCTTGATGTCAGGTCCCTTCAGACACGCGATGCCGAAATTCCGGTGGCACCCCTCCGGATTCTTTTTGGCTTCCTCCGGCGACGGGCGGCGATGCCCGCACTCGTAACCATGGTCGCTCACCAGAATTACATTCGTCTGGTCATCAATATATTGGAGCAACACGTGAAGCATCATGTCGTGAAACCGATAGCAGCCCGTCATGACGTGCCGGTAGAACTCAAAATCCTCTTCCGTGATCCCTGGCATCCGCGGAGGATGATAAGACATGAATTCGTGGCCGAACTGGTCGATGGCGTCGAAATAGACAGCCATCAAATTCCAGGGCTCACTCTGAATCAGGGCGGTAGCGGCAGCTTGAACCGAGGCAGCCTTGGCCAGCCGGCGGGCGAGCTTAACGGGGCGTTTATCGGTTTTCAGATCCAGCTCCTTCAGGCGCGGGATAAAGGCCAGTAAATCCTCCGCCATGAGGCTGCCCGGGAACACGCGCACAGCTGCCAGTGAACTGGCAAGCTCCGGCGGATGCACCGTATTTGCGATTTTGGCTTCCGGCACGATCAGATACTGGTCTGTTACCATGACCCCATTGATCGGCTCGGGCGGGTCCGTGGCGAACCAACCGACAATGTTGGACTTAAGCTCGTTCTGGCTGAGAAGGTTCCAAATCGCCTTGCATTTTCGGGAAGTGCTGCGAACCGGCCCGATGCCAGTGCCGTCCGCCAAAGGCTCCGTGAAGCCGCAAATTCCATGCTTGTCCGCACGCTTGCCGGTCGCAATGGACGTCCACAGCATCGGCGAGAGCACCGGCTGGATGGTGGCCAGATTCCCGCGCACTCCGCCTTTGAGAAGTTGCGCCAGGGCTGGCATCTGCCCGCTTTGAAGCAGCGGCTCAATCATTTCCCAATCGGCCGAATCCCAGCCAATCAGCAGCACTTTTCTTCCGCGTGATTGATTCATACGCGTGCAATAGACCAGCCAAACTGAATCCTTTTACTGTGCCAGTTCGAAAGTCTTGTGAAAAGCACGATGCGTTGCAACCGGCCGAACCAAGACCAGGCCAACCGATGATGCTGAATGAGCCGGTCGGGATCCCGCCGGGCCGTGAGGCGGAGTTGGGTGGACGACTTAGGTTTCTGTTTTATGGGATTCCAGGGATTTCATTCGCTCGCTGCGACGTGCGCGCCGGGCTGCCATCCCGGCGACCCCGGCCGCCAGCAAAGCCAGCGAGGATGGTTCCGAATCAGTAACAATACCGAAGGTGGTGCCCGGAGGCGACTTGGCGAACAGCACCTGCTGGGGCCGGGCAACACCCTGGGGATTTTGGACGATTTCCTTTTCGTTGCTCGCTTCAATATTCATCGTTTCTGGATCCGGCTATTGCTTTCTAATGCGCCAGTATTGCGCAGTCCCGGTGGCGGTCGGATAGGTGAGGGCCTGATAGGTGGCCGGCGCGTCAATATTAGCAGTCCCCGTTTGGAAAACAGTGGACTGTGGATCGGTCACCCAAACAGCCGACGGACCGAGCGTGGGGCTGGTCTCGAGCACGTAAACTGAGGCGTTGTCATTAGCCCAATTCGGGCCGAAATCAATCGTAATCAAATTGTTGTTTGATGGATCCTTGGTGAAACTCGTAATCTTGATGGCGGATGGAACAGTGACGCCGGCGTCTGGCGTTGTTTCATAGCGGCAATCTTTGATCACAACCGACTGGACAATCTCTTCGGTGGCGGCGCCGATGGTCGCTGAGGTGAAATTCACCTGCATATCCATGTAGCCGAAATGGTTCTGGCCATCCACGCTGCTGGTGAACTCAAATCCTACGTATTCTTCCGGAAAACCAGGGACTTCGGTCCAATGGCTGTTAACAAAAGGGTAGGTGGAAGTGTAATTGTAGCTGATGCCAAGGCTCGGATGATACCCAGGCGTAAAGGTGGTGGCGTTGTTGCCGATGATCATTCCTCCAAAGAAAGCACCGATATAGGCGTTGGTCGTGCCATCGGAAAACGGGGGACAAAGGGCTTGCCCGTTTACAATCGCAGGATTGTTGGTATTCGGCACAAATCCAATCAATTGAATAAGCTGGGATGGCCATTGAGTTGTGGGGTGGGACAGGAGATCGGGATAGATGTTGAGGTCGAAATTCGTGATGCTTCCCCCCTCGATGCTCATGTAGTGATCGGTCGCATTAGTCGAACCAAGCGGCTGAGGCAATACAACGAGCGGATAGGGGGCAAGCCCGGGAGCCTGGACAAGCGTCGCCTCGGCGTTCTGGCCGGCGAAAAATGCACCCAAACCGGCAGCAGTGGAATATGCCAGCAAGCGCTTCTGCGAATCAGGCGCCAAAGGCTTGTTTGAATTGGATATTTCTTGGGTTTTCATGGTCAACCTCTTGGAGTTATTATTTGCTTTCATTTTATGGGTTTGAACGACTTAACTTGCCCGCAAAGATATCAATCCCCAAACATTTGGCCATAGCCTGTTTTGGGGGGGTATCATTTCCAAAAGGAGTTTGGCATCAACCAAGACACTTGAAAACTGTTCTCCCTTAAATCAGGGCCAACTGACCTGTACACTTTTCGCCAATTAGTAAATGCCCTTGTCCAACACTGGCAGCCGTCGCAAAGGACAGCACGCGTCTTTGTGAATCCGGTGTTAACCGTGTGGTTTGCTTAACGTGTTTGGCGATCGGGAATCTCAGATCCACCTGCATAAATTTTACCGATGATTGGATGTCCCCGCCACAGCCTGTTTCGGGGCAGGAGATGCCCCCCCCCAAAATAGGTTATAGTGAAAGGGCGCGGTGTCGGTAACAATAAGCACAATAACAACGCGTGCTTGGATGCGCTAAAGATTGTATGAAGAATCGTCCTCTTATGGGCCGGGTGTTTGTTCTGTTGCCTGCGATCGTGCTTCTCGTCGGTTCGCTCGCAGATGCGAGCAGCACAAACCGGGGCGTGTGGTGCTGGCCTGCGCCGAGCCCTTACGGATTGAATTACATTATTGGCAACAGTGCTTTGGAAAAAGCCGCCGTGGCGCAATTCAAGTTGTGGGGGATCAGCCATGTCTATGGCGCTTACGGAGACCAGCTCAAGACTGCCCAGGGCCAGGCAGCCCTCGCTGACTGGAATATCCTGCTCAACGGCAACGGCATTGAATCCCAACTCCTGATCTCGGACACCTCGTTTGGCTCCGGCGATCAGAATTTACTGGTCGAGATGATCAACTTCAACAAGGACCAGCCTCCGGCCGCTCAATGCAGGGCCGTCCATTTGGACATTGAGCCCTGGGGCTTGCCCTCCTGGAACACAGATAACAAGTACAACGATCTGGTCAATCTTGCCGCCGTCTATCAGCAGGTGCGGACCGAACTGGACACGAACGGGGAGAGCAACGTTTTAATGTATGCCGACCTAACCGACTGGCTGGACAGTCTGTCCGCTATTAACTGGCCATCAACGAGCGTGCGTGATCAATGGTTTTCCGGTATCCTCACCAACCTGGCAGGCATCACGTTGATGGCCTATGAACAGAACACTTATTCGCGGCTCGTGAACGTGGTTGCGTGGGAACTGTGGAGTCATCCGGGAGTTGTTCGCATTGGCATGGATGCCGGCGCGGGACAGACCTGGTCAAACCTTACCGACTTTGTGACCGTCGCGAGCCAATTGGAGTCCAATTTCACGGACTCGGTGGGTGTAGATATCTTTGATTTTATGACGCTGGAAGAAGTGGTGCCTCCTGTCCTCGGGACCGGCGCGGTGCCGCCTTTGACCACAAACGGTTTTAACTTGATGCTTCAAGGGCCGATTGGGTCAAATTACGTCATCCAGGAATGCGGTGATCTCTTCAATTGGCGGACTTTCACGAATTTCTCGAGCACAAGTTGGCTGACTTATTTCAATGACCCGGCCGCCACTAATTATCCATATCGATTTTATCGGGTAACGAACTAATCCGTTTTCAAGTCCGAATATACGATGACCCAAGCCACCCAGTCAGCCAAAGCCATAAATCCGGCGCCGGCGCCAGCAGCATCGAGCCGGCGAGTGATATCCGTGGACGCCCTGCGCGGGTTTGACATGTTCTGGATCATCGGCGCCAGCTCGCTGGTTTTTGGATTGAACCAAATAACTCACAGCGGCCCCGTCGCTTTTCTGGCCGGGCAGTTGGAACATGCCGAATGGGAAGGCTTTCATGCCCTGGACCTTATCTTTCCGCTCTTCGTTTTTATCGTTGGCGTTTCCATGGTCTTCTCCCTGTCCCGAATCATCGGGCAAGTTGGGAGGAAGGAGGCCTTAAACCGGATTTTCCGCCGCACGGTTCTGCTTTTTCTCTGTGGCGTTTTTCTTAGCGGCGGGTTGTCCGCCCGGTGGCCGGATATCCGGCTGATGGGCGTGCTCAATCGAATCGCTCTCGCTTATTTTTTTGCCGGACTGCTCTTTTGCTGCTTCAAACCGCGGGTGCTCGTTGCGATCTGCGCCGGACTGCTCATTGGATATTGGGCGCTGATGACATTCGTCCCGATTCGCGACATTCAAATGACCCGGGAAAATCTTGCCCAACTGGCAGAGAAGGCCGGCGACCCGCAAACTGCCGCGCTGTTTAAAGCGTACGGCAATCCTTCGAGTGTCAAAGGCAGTCCCGAAATGGCGGCAGCGCGAAAGATGTTTTATGCGACCACCACCCACATTTCCGGCAAGTTTGAACCGGGCCTCAATCTTTCCGACCACATTGACTTTCAATATCTCCCCGGTTCGAAGTACGACAACTTGCGCGATCCAGAGGGAATTCTGAGCACATTGCCGGCGATTGCCACCTGCCTGTTGGGAGTGTTCGCCGGATTGCTTTTGAAAAACTCCAA
>DATEGR010000332.1:0-2047 GCA_035279985.1 Verrucomicrobiia bacterium | reverse complement strand
CGGAATGGCGTTGGTCGCAAAGTCAACGGACGGCGGCGGCCGGACGAACGTGTCGTCCACCGGGCTCTTCGCGAGTAACCGCACCGCGGCCAGTTGGCGCGCGTCGGCTGGGAATATCAACGTGCTGCCTTCTTCCGCGGTTATGGTCTCCGGCTTGCCGGCGAGGGTGAATTCGACGCGCAGTTGTTTGGCCTGCCCGAAGGCCGGATCGCCGCCCATTTCATCGTTGCCGACGACAACTGATTTTTGACCGCGCTCGAGCAGGGCGCTGATTTTGGCCGTTACATTCGTAGAACCGCCGCCGTTCTTCGCCTCGTAAACGGCACGCTTGATTTTTAATTTCCCTGCGGGCACCGCGGTATCGGAAACGTTGTCCGCTGCAACGGGCGCCTTAAATGCCAGCACGGCGATGTCGCGGTAAAAACCGAGTGTCATCGGCGGTGGCGGCAGCACGGCGTCAAAGACGACGGGGCCTTGGATGCGGGTTTCGCTGGAAGTGAGGCGCTGCATGGCATTGGTGACGCTGTTCCACGGGCCGCCGCTGCTGGACCAACCGGCGCAATTTTCCACGCAAAGTTTGAGCCCCAGCCGGTTTGCCTCCTGTACGGCGAATTTGAAATCCGCCCGCCATTCCGGACTCATGAACGCCACGGGTCCCCGCGGGATGCCGCAATCCACGTTTACAATCGTCGCGCCGCCAAGGCCGATTTGCTTCATCGCCTCAAGGTCGGCCGTGATGCCGGCCCGGGTGATGTTGCCGTTCATCCAGTGCCACCAGGTTTGCGGCCGGGCGGAATCCGGGGGGTTGAGAAAGCCTGATTCCAGCGGGTCCGACGGGATGGCAGAACCGGTAAGTGCGGACAAAATCGACGCCAGGACCGGAAGCAGGAATGGGTTCGACTTCATCATGCGTGCGAATGGGCCAGGCCAAGATGTCGCCGCGCCTTTGCCCTGACAAGTTTAAAGCAACTGACAATCAGTCGAAACTCCGCTCTGGAAACGGGAAATGGTGGCGGGCATTCTGGCACCCGTCAAAGAACGAAGAGGTAAGTTTGCCCATGACCAGGCCTGATGCCATTTCTCTCGAAACAGAACGGACGTATTTCCGCCGGTTTCGCGTTGAAGATGCGCAAATATCGTTTGAACTCGATCGCGATCGGGAGGTGATGCGGTTTATCTCCAAAGCCCACCCCACCCCGCTGGCACGAATTCAGGACAAATTCATCCCCCGATTTCTCGATTACTACAAACCAACCCCGCCCCGTGGTTTCTGGGCAGCGCATCTGCGCGATGATGATAAGTTCATCGGCTGGTTTGATCTGCGGCCGGACCGAATTGCGCCCGGCGAAATGGAGTTGGGCTACCGGCTGAAGCGTAGCGTCTGGGGGCGTGGCCTGGCGACGGAGGGCGCACTGGCCTTGCTCAAACGCGCCCTCGGTGAATGGGGCTGGGCGAAGGTTTGTGCCCGCACGTTGGTCGGCCATCTGGCGTCCCGTCGCGTCATGGAGAGGGCCGGGCTCACCTTCGGGGCCGGATTTAATTATGAGGAGGACGTGCTGCCCGTCTGGACGGAAGCAGAACGTCGCGCCGTCAAATACTCAACCGCAGCCGGGCCGCCTTCGCGAGCTTTTTGAGTGCCCGGCGAAAACGGCGTGAATATAATTCGGGCATGAACGTGAACGTCACTTACTATTTGGACGTCGTCTCGTCCTGGTGTTATTGGGCGGAACCGGCGTGGGCGGAACTGAAAGAGCGTTACGCAAAGTCGCCGGTGGAATTCGGTTGGAAGATTGCCTTGTTGGACGAGTCCGGCATGTCGAAGTCGCGGGTGCAGGCGGATTGGTTTTACCGGCGCAGCGGCACCATCGTGCGTTCGCCATTTATGCTGCATTCCGGCTGGCTGACCCACTCAAAGGAATATCTTCCGCCAAACTGTGTCGCAGAGGCGGCGAAGGATTTTGGCATCACGGATGACCGGGCGCGCCTGGCGCTCATGGAAGCGGCGATGCGCGAGGGACAGAACGTCGGAGATTGGAACGTGTCGGTG
>DATEGR010000331.1:0-4200 GCA_035279985.1 Verrucomicrobiia bacterium | reverse complement strand
TGCGGTGGTGGAAGTTGGTTTTGACCCCAAATTGTGGCCCAACGAGGAAAACGCCATGATGAACGGCATCAAACAACGCGGTGGCAAACTGCTTTATGACCCCGAATTCCTTTCCCGTCGCCGCCCGCGCCGCACCCTCCACGCCTACGTCAAGATGGTGCTCTTTTACGGAGGCGGCCGGGCCCAACAATTTCGTCTGTACCCGAGCGCTGATGTCGTTATCAATTTTATTCCGCCGGTGTTTTGTCTTTACTTGCTGGCATTGCCATTTTTGATTGCCGCCTTCATTTCCATGAAAACCGCGCTCCTGCTGGTTCTGCTGCCGCTGATTCTGTATCTGCTGGTGTTGGCCGGCCAGACGATCAATGTGGCGGCTCAGAGTAATCCGGGACTGGCGATGCTGGCCATGCCCTTGATGGTTTTGACTAACCTGCTTTACGGCTTGGGTTTCTGGCGCGGTTTGTTTATAAGAATCAAACCGCCACCGCCGGTGGCGGAAAAAGACATTCGATTCGAAACCGTGCCGGTGTAGCGTCGAGCCTGTGGCTCGTATGCATCGGCGCACAGCGCCGACACTACAACGCAAATCAGGACATTGCCAAACCGAATAACCCCCAGCGCATGATAACAGCCATCCTTTGTGGCGGACAAGGCACCCGCTTTCGTGAAGTCAGTGAAGTCATTCCCAAACCGATGGCACCCATCGGCCCGCGGCCGATCCTCTGGCATATCATGAAGATTTACGCGGCGCACGGCTGCCATGACTTCGTGCTGCTGCTCGGCTACAAGGGCGACGTGATCCGCGATTTTTTTCTTAGCGGTGTCGGTGACACCCGGGCGGAATTGAGCCGGGACGATTCCAATTGCCTGACCTTCCATCAGGCAGACTCCGAGCCGTGGCGCGTGACGCTGGTGGATACCGGTGAAAAGTCCATGACCGGCGCGCGACTCTGGCGCGCCCGGCGATATCTGGAGGCGGACGGCTTTTTCAGCCTGACCTACGGCGACGGCGTCGGCAGTATTGACATCCGCGCGCTCCAAAAATTTCATCAATCGCACGGCAAAATCGCCACACTGACCGGCGTCCATCCGCCGGGAAGGTTCGGAGAATTGGTCGTCAGGGATTCCCGGGTCGTCAAATTCCAGGAGAAGCCGCAGACCACGCAGTACATCAATGGCGGCTTTTTCGTTTTCAATACCAGCGTGTTTGACCGTCATTTGAACGACCGCGAGGATCTGGTGCTGGAGCGCGAGCCGCTGCAACACATGGCTGAGGCCGGCGAACTGATGATGTACGCCCACGAAGGTTTCTGGCAGCACATGGACACGCCGCACGAATTCGAGGTGCTGAACAATCTCTGGAAATCCGGCAAAGCACCCTGGAAGATTTGGAAATAAGGCGTGGGCGAAGTGAAGAATATTCAATAAAGCAGCATTAGCATGAGCAGTTTTGAGCAACGCATCTTGGAGGGACATGCAAAGAAAGTTCTCGATGAAAAGCTTCTGGTGTTATCCATTTTCAAGGGTGACCAATGCATTGCTTCCGGCGAAGGGCAACTCACCACAAATGCTAGTGGCCGCTTACACATCGCGGTGCAAGCGGAGTCCATACCATTTATTTATGATCCAGCAACGCCACCGGGACAGATTATTCCCGACAAGGAATTTTGGAAGATTACCGCAAAAACAAGTGATAACCAGACTTTTGAAGCGGCCAGACTTCATGCGAATCACTTTTCATATAAGGTTGGGGAGCTGGCAAGTGCAACCTTTGAACCAAGGCAGGTAAAGTTTTCATTGGCTCCAACGCCTCCAAGCCATTTAAGTTTCGATTTGTTCTTTGCTCCGTTCGAGTTTGATTTCTTCGGCAGGTATTGCCGCGATGGAATCGAAAATCCTGTGTTTGGCGATAACATTCCGGGAGCTTGGTTATCGGTTGAAACCGAAGAAGCAATAGTTGGGTTAAGAAAGGAATCTGAATTATTTCATTGTAGGGTGCGTTCAAAAGCTACGGGTGCTATTGACCTAGAAAAATGCGCAGTGGCCTTTTTGCAGGCCCTTCGATTTTGCAGCGGGATCGAATTGGAATGTTTAGCCTACACTCATACCACGGCGAATACCGAAGATGTTGTGTTGCTCGAACCTCAGACAAGAAATGAGAGGAAGTTCTATCCGCCGTTGCCGCGGCACGAATATGAAGCCGCAGAAAAACTGTTGCAACGAAGCGTGGTCTTTTTTCTCCAAAAGAACTCCAGTCCAATTAAGACAGCGCTCCATGTATGCAGAGAATCTCAGAAGATGACATTTCCGGCAAAGTGTCTACCTGTCTGTTCGGTTGTCGAAGGGCTGGCTAAGTATGTGCTCAAGGAAGTAATAGGTGGATTTGAGAAACTTCGGAACGAATTGGTCGGTTCGGTTGACACCCACCGGAACGACGAGAATCGGGTTGATTTGGAGGGAAGAATCATGGAACAAATACAGAGTTTGATAAAGAAAGAGGAAATTTTCAAAGGTAAGGAAAGTATTTGGAGGGCTGCTAAATGGCTAAAAATCAATCTAACTAAGGATGAAATGGCAGCGTGGAGTGATTTAAGAAATCCCCTGGCACACGGACGATTTGATGTTGATATTGAATCGCCAACCGAAATTCAGGACAAACTTGACCAAGCAGCTCGCGTGGCCAATATCGTAAATAAATTTGTCTTGGCCATGATTGGCTACGAGGGAACATACCGAGATTATTCAACGATTGATTATCCAACATGTGACTTCCGATTTCTGGCTTGATGAAGTGATTTAAGTTGGATTTTCCTTTCGTCCGGGAGAGAAAACTGTTCGCCAGCTCATATCTGACCATTGTGCCGACTTCGGATTGCTAGCACGCCGAATTGCATAGAAGCTCCATGATTGCGTAACATCCATTCCATCCAAATGGCCACAATCTTTAAAAGCAAAATCTGGCAGGCCGCATTGAAAACCTCCGCCGACCCGGAGCGCTCGCGGCATTTGCTTGAGTCGCTGGCCGCGGCGGGCGCGCGGTCGCAACTGGAAAAGTTCTCTGCCGATTCCATGCGCGTGTTTGCGGCGTTGTCCGGCGGTTCGCAGGCGCTCGGGGACCTGCTGCTAGCCCATCCCGACTGGTTGCCGCTGCTCGACATCGAACGGCTCAAATTTGCCCGCCGCGCACAGGGTTTTCAGCAAGAGCTCGGACGGCTGCTGGGACCGGCATTGAAAGCGCAGGATTTTGCCGCCGCCCTGGCCGAACTGCGCCGGTTCAAGCAACGCGAGCTGTTCCGCATTGCCGCACGCGACCTCGCCCGCCTGAGCAACGTCATGGAAATCACCCGCGAGCTTTCCGATGTCGCCGATGCTTGCCTCGAAGCGGTTTTCCAGATTACCCGGCTGCAATTTATGACGCGGTTTGGACACCCGTTTCATCAGGACGCCGACGGCCATTGGCAACCGACCGCCTTTGCGGTGCTCGGTCTCGGCAAACTCGGCGGGCAGGAACTCAATTATAGTTCGGACGTGGACCTGATGTTCGTCTATGACGACGAAGGCGAAGTGTTCAAGGAACCGCCGACAGGAAAGGAGTCGCCACGCGCCGTTATGTCGAGCCACCAGTTTTTCAGCAAGCTGGCCGAGGCCTTCAACGCCGAAGTTGCCCGGACGACGGAAGACGGCTTTTTATTCCGTGTAGATTTGCGCCTGCGGCCGGAAGGCGATGCCGGGCCGCTGGTCCGTTCGCTCGAAAGTTACGAAAACTATTACGCAGAATTCGGCCAAACCTGGGAGCGCATGATGCTCATCAAGGTGCGGCATGTCGCCGGCGACAAGGTCCTGGCGGCGGAATTCATCGAAATGATTCAGGCATTCCGCTTTCCCCATTCGATTACCGAGCGGGTGCTGCACGAAGTCACGGCGGTCAAAGATCGCATCGAACGGGAAGTGGTGGGCGCGGACGAACTGGAACGCAATGTAAAGCTCGGCCGCGGCGGCATCCGTGAAATCGAGTTTGTCGTCCAATCGTTGCAGGTCTTGCACGCGGGCCGCTCGCCGTTTCTGCAAATTCCCCAGACGTTGCCGTGCCTCGAAAAACTCGCGCAATACCATTTGCTGGCCGAGGACGAGGCACAGCAGCTCGCTGCTGCCTACCGTTTTTTGCGCGACGTCGAACATAGGTTGCAGATGGAAAACAAT
>DATEGR010000330.1:0-3116 GCA_035279985.1 Verrucomicrobiia bacterium | reverse complement strand
CCACAATTTTTTTCCACCGGAAACGCAATTGCGCGTGGGCGGCTGGCATGAGCTGCTGAAAGTGCCTTTACCCAAACCGCCGGCTTTTGGCCTCATTGTCACCCGTGGCCACCAGCACGACGCGCTGGTGCTGACCGAGTGGATTCACCGGCCGTTTGTTTTCCTCGGTATGATCGGCAGCCGCCGCAAGGCGCGGATTGTCCGCGAACAATTCCTCAAACAAAATATCGCCACCGCGGAACAATTCGATCGGATCGCCTGCCCGGTCGGCATGGATATTCGCGCGCAAAGCACGCCGGAAATTGCCGTGAGCGTCATGGCGCAGTTCATCCAGAAACGGGCGGAGTTGAGTGACAAGTGACAAGTGACAGGTGACAGGATTTCGATATGCCTGTCACTTGTCCCATGTCACCGGCTAAAAATCATCTGCCGCTTGGCGCAGTCATTCTTGGCGCCGGCGCGTCGTCCCGCATGGGCCGGCCCAAACTGCTGCTGCCGTGGGGCACGACCACCGTCATCGGTCATCTCATCCGGCAATGGCGTGAAGTCGGCGCCGCGCAAATCGCCGTTGTTTATCGGACTAACGACGCGGCGCTGATGACGGAGTTGAACCGTTGTGGGTTTCCGCCGCAGGATCGCATTGAAAATCCACACCCCGAAAACGGCATGTTCAGTTCGATTCTTCGCGCGGCGCGCTGGGCTGGCTGGCGCAAGGAGATTTCAAGCTGGGCCATCGTTCTGGGGGACCAACCCCATTTGCGGGGAGAAACCTTGCGTTTATTGTGGAAGCAGGCCGCACAAAATCCGGACGTGATTTGCCAGCCGGCGTTCAACGGTCACGCCGGACATCCGGTTATTTTGCCGCGTGCCGGGTTTGATGCATTGAAACATTCCCGCGCGGAAACGTTGAAAGATTTTTTGAAACCATTTGCCGGCCGGTGCGTCCAATGTCCGGTGGCCGATGCCGGACTGTTGCTTGACTTGGACCGGCCGGAGGATTATGAGAGGGCAGTTAAGTCCCACATAGGAAATTTATGAATGATCCGGAAACAGCCGGCGTGGGTTCCTTTTCCCGCCGGACATTCCTGAAAGGTCTGGGCACCTCGGCAGTGGCGGCGGTGGCGGCGCAAACCACGGCGGTGGCGGCGGAACTGGAAAAGGTCAATGCCGAAAAAATCGTCGGTCCGGGCCCGGTCCCGGTGACCTTGAATGTCAACGGCCGGAAACTGAAGCTTCAATTGGAACCGCGCGTGACCCTGCTCGATGCGCTGCGGAATTATTCCAGCCTGACCGGCGCCAAGGAAGGCTGCGACCGTGCCGCGTGCGGCGCCTGCACGGTGTTGCTGGATGACTTGCCGATTTATTCCTGCCAGAAATTGGCGGTCGAAGCGCAGGGGCACGAGATCACGACGGTCGAAGGACTGGCGAAAGGCGACAAATTGTCAAAGGTGCAGCAGGCGTTCATCGAGAAGGACGCGCTGCAATGCGGCTATTGCACACCGGGATTCATCATGAGTGTGACGGCGTTGTTGAAACAAAAGCCGCACCCGACCGCCGACGAGGTGAAACACGCCTGTGCCGGAAACCTGTGCCGTTGCGGCACGCAGCCGCATATCCTGCAGGCTGTTTTCCAGGCGGCGGGCGTAAAAACAACCGGCAAAACGGAGGTCGTCCATGTCTAGTTGGCCGGCCGAAACCAAATACATCAGTCACCCCACGTTGCGCGTGGATGCGGTGCCCAAGGTGACGGGGCGGGCGCGCTATTCGTCCGATATCCAGGCCAACGGCTGGCTTTACGGCATGATTCTCCGGTCGAAATGGCCGGCGGCAAAAATTTTATCGGTCAACCTGGACAAGGCGCGACAGGTTCCCGGTATCAAGGCCGCCGTCGCTGCGCGCGACGGCGAGTTCACCGTGCGTTTTTATGGCGAAGAAATCGCCGCCGTCGCCGGGAGCACCCGGCAGGCCTGCCTCGATGCGTTACGCGCCATTGAAGTCAAAGCCGAGGCGCGCAATGAATTTGCCGTCAACGAGAGCGAGGCCCGAAAAGACGACGCTCCGCAGGTCTGGGAAGGCAGGCCTAATGTTGCGTCCGGCCGGTCGCGCGAGCATGGCAACGTGGACCAGGCGTTCGGCGAATGCGCCGCGGTCATTGAAGGTTTTTACTCAACGCCGGTGCAGATTCATAACCCGATGGAGACGCACGGCAACACAGTTTCCTGGACGGACGAAGGCGTCACGGCCTGGGCTTCCACCCAGGGCATTTCCAGCGTGCGCGACGGCCTGGCAGGTGCATTGCAACTGGATCAGAGCAAGGTGCGTGTCATCACCGATTTCATGGGCGGCGGTTTTGGCGCCAAATTCGGCGCCGGTGCGGAGGGGGTGCTGGCGGCGCAACTGTCGCGCGAGGCCAAAGCGCCCGTTCGGCTGATGCTCACCCGTTTTGATCAGGCGCTCGCAGTCGGCAACCGGCCCTCCAGTTTCCAGAGAATCAAAATCGGCGCGAAGGCAGATGGCACGTTGCACGCCTTCGAGGCGGAAAATTTTGGGACCGCCGGTATTGGCGCCGGCGCGGACTCGGGTGGGGGCGGGGGCGGCGCGGATATTCCCATGCCTTATCTTTACCCGGTGCCGAACAGCCGCGTGAAACAATCGCATGTGGCGGTGAACGCCGGTTCCGCCCGCGCCTTTCGCGCACCAGGAAATCCGCCGGCCTCCTACGGCATGGAATCCGCGATGGACGACCTCGCCGTGAAGCTCGGCATCGATCCGCTGGAATTCCGGCTCAAAAATGATCCCAACGAAGTCCGCCAGCGCGAATACGCCCTCGGCGCGGAAAAATTCGGCTGGAAGGCAAAATACCAAAAGCCCGGCAGTTCGCCCGGCCCGGTGAAGACCGGCATCGGTTGCGCCGGGGCCGCCTGGCCCGCCGGTGGTCCCAGCCGCTCTACCCAGGGCGAAGCGCAAATCAATCCCGACGGCAGCGTGGAATTCCGCCTCGGTGTGCAGGACATCGGCACCGGCACGAAAACCGTGATTGCCGTGGTGGCGGCGGAAATGCTCGGTTTGCAGCCGGAACAAATCACCGTAAAAGTCGGGGACACGAATTTCCCGCC
>DATEGR010000329.1:0-5309 GCA_035279985.1 Verrucomicrobiia bacterium | reverse complement strand
CCAGCACGTCGAAGATGTCACTATTTTCGGCGTCAATGATTTTCTGCATCTCGGCCAGTTGGTCGTGACCGAAACCTTTTTCCGCCAGGCCCGCGAGCAACTTCGCTCGCGTGTCGGGCGCGCTCCATATTTTGCGCAATTCTTGCTCACTCTGGAAAAAGTCGGGCAGCTTGCCGAACAGCATTTCCATGAATTGCTGTGCCGACATCGGCGTGCCGTCGGGATGCCAGAACGTGGTTGCCATCATGTGCTGGATGTTGCGCGCCTTGCCGTCCGCCAACGTCACTTTGACTTTCTTCGGACGCGGCCCTTTATCGCAGATGCACGGACTCTGGCCGCATACCGAGCAGGGTTTTCGCGGAGTCGGCGGTCTTGGCTCTTTCGGCTCTGGTTCAATCGGCTCGCCATCCCATTCGGGATCGTTGAAATGCAGATGAGCCTTCACGAAATCATAAATCGTGAAGTAATCCTTCCCGTCGTACAGCCGCGTGCCGCGCCCGATGATTTGTTTGAACTCAATTATCGAACGGATTGGACGCATCAAAACGATGTTTCGGATATTCCGCGCGTCCACACCGGTTGATAATTTTTGCGACGTGGTAAGAATCGTCGGGATGGTTTTCTCGTTGTCCTGAAAATCCCGCAAGTGCTGTTCCCCAAGCTCGCCGTCATCGGCGGTGACGCGCTGGCAATAATTCGGGTTTTTGCTCGTCTTCAATTGATTGATGAGGTCGCGCACGAGCAAGGCATGGGATTGATTGGCACAGAAAACCAGCGTCTTTTCGTTCTGGTTAATCTGCGACATGAAAATCTCGACACGCTTTTTCTCGCGTTCGCGGATTTCGATGTTCCGATTGAAATCCGTCTCGTCGTAAAGTTTCCCCGCCTCAATCTCGCCCTCGACTACCGTGTCGTCTGGCGTGAAAATGTAATAATCAATCGTGGTCTGGATTTGCTTCACCTTGAACGGCGTGAGGAAACCGTCATTGATGCCATCTTTTAGTGAGTAAATATAGACCGGATCGCCGAAATAGCGGTAGGTGTCCACGTTCTCATCGCGCTTTGGCGTGGCGGTGAGGCCAAGTTGCACGGCGGGTGCAAAATAATCCATGATGCCACGCCAGTTGCTTTCGTCGTTCGCGCCGCCACGATGGCACTCGTCAATGACGATGAAATCGAAGAAATCCGGCGGATACTCGCCGAAATAGGGCGTGTTTTCCGGCCCACTCATGAACGTCTGGAAAATGGTGAAGAACAAGCTGCCATTTTTCGGCACTTTGCCTTTTTTGCGAATGTCCCCCGGCACAATGCGGACTAGCGCATCTTCGGGGAACGCGGAAAAGGCATTGTAAGCCTGATTCGCCAGAATGTTCCGGTCGGCAAGGAATAGAATGCGTGGGCGTCGTGTCGGCTCGTGGCTCAAATTCCAACGGGCGTGAAATAATTTCCACGCGATTTGAAACGCGATAAACGTCTTACCGGTGCCGGTGGCCAGCGTTAGCAAAATGCGCTGCTTGTTTGCCGCGATGGCCTGCATAACGCGGTCAATGGCGATGTCCTGATAATATCGGCTTGGATGTGAACCGCCTTTGTCCTCAAACGGAATAGCGGCGAAACGATCACGCCATGCGTCGGCCTTGGCAAATGTCATTGCCCAAAGCTCGTCCGGCGTGGGATAGACGGCGATTTCACCTTCCGCGCCCGCCTGCATATCAATCTGATAGATGCCTTGGCCGTTGGTTGCGTAGGTGTAGCGGATGGCGAGTTTGCCGGCGTAGTTCTTGGCCTGCGCCACGCCCTCGGTCAATGCTTCATCCCAAGCCTTGGCCTCGTTCACGGCCAACTTGGTGTTGCGATATTCCAGAATGTAATCCGCCGTCAGCGGTTTGCCGCGCTTGCCGTGGCCTTCGATGCGACCGGGCGCAATCGGATATTCGCGCCGGATGCGGCTGCCGGGAATGACGCCCCAGCCCGCCGCTTTCAAGGCTGGATCAATATGCTCGGCTCTAGTTTCGGCTTCATTCATGGATGATTAAAGATTACCAGTAAAAGCTTGGTGCAACAACGATTGCTTCAACGCCGTCAACGCCGTTAGCTTCCTCTTATAGAGACTTGTGAGTCGTTGGGTTTCTTCCGACAAGCCGTCGAGTTTCTCGGCGATGGCCTTTTGCGCAAAGATTGGAGGAATGGGAATAATCAGCGACTTCAGGTCTTTGAAGTAGATTGCCGAGACGTTCGTCGTGCCGCTCTTCAAAGCAGTCAACTCATCGGAGACAGCCTTGGACGAGAATGCGAGTAAAACAAATCTGGCATCAATTCCGGTTTTGAACCGCACCCGCATGATGTTGTTGTTAAACAGCACAGCGTCATTCGAGTCGGATTCGTAGATGCACGATTTGCCAACCAACTCGTAGCTATTTCGCGTGTTAAAAAGGAAATCGCCATCGCGGAGTGAGTATTTGCCGACTTCTTCTTCGGTGGCGTCCACACAAGTGAAGCGGGAGAAATCAAAGCGGTTGTCGCGTGTGATGTTGTTCATCTTCACATATGGCCATGCCTTGTCTTCACCTTGGTCACGGCTGCTCTTGGTCAGGCCAATGACATTGCTTTCAATCAACTCCTCAAATGGTTTTTCCATCCATCCCTTGCCGCGCTGGGTGAAGACGGATTGGAGGTGGCTGGCGAAGAGGGCGCGGGCGTTTTGGAGATTCTTCTCTGCGTTGGCTTGGGCGGCGGCGATGCCCGCAAACGCTTCGTCCAGCAACCCGACGATCCTCTGCTGTTCGGCGAGCGTCTTCGGGAAATGGACGGCCATCTCTTTCAACTTCGCCTTGTTTAGCGTCATTCCCTTTAGCTTCACATCGTTCTCGGCAGCCTTCACCCAATCGAAAAAGTGTAGGAAATAGAAAAGAAATTCTTTCGACAGCTCGCGCTCGTTGAAAATAGACAAAGCAGCAATCGCCTCATTTGTAAAAAGATCACGGCCAGCAAAAGCCAAACGCCCCAGCGTGAGTTTGAAACTTACCAACAGCGTGCCTTTGGGGACAAGTTTGCAGATTTCTGCTCCTTTATCTGAAACGTATTCTTTGCTATCAACAACAATGTTGTCCTCGGCATTTAGGAGATCGGCAATTGAAAGCCAGACGTTGCTGGTCTCGCGCTTCTCATCCCAAAACGCACTGTTCGACCGTGATGGAGTTCTACCCAATTCTATTTCACAAAGCTCGCCGAGTTTTTTTGTCTGCCACGCGTTCTTCATAGCAGTGCTTTAATGTTGCCCAGCACCTCTGCGCTCTCGGCGTCTAGCGCGGCAATCTCCTTCATGATTTTCTCTGGGCTGCGATGCACAATTTCCTCGCCGCCGTCCGGGTTCTTCACGGAAAGGTCAAACGTAGTTTGGTCAATCGTCTTGGCGTCCACGCTCCAGCTTTTCGGTGAGTCGGCAAAGGTTTTTTGCAGCTTCACGAACTCGGCCAAATCGTCGTCATTGAGTGGGTTGGTCTTGCCGAGATTTCGACCTGGATCAAGTTGGTAATACCAAATCTTGCGCGTCGGCGCGCCTTTCTCAAAAAACAACACCACCGTCTTGACGCCTGCGCCCTGAAACGTGCCGCCGGGACAGTCGAGCACGGTATGCAGATTGCAGCTTTCCAGCAGGAGTTTGCGCAGACTTACGGAAGCATTGTCGGTGTTGGAAAGAAACGTGTTCTTGATCACTACGCCGCCGCGCCCGCCGGCCTTGAGAATCTTGATGAAGTGTTGAAGAAATAGAAACGCTGTCTCGCCGGTGCGGATGGGAAAATTTTGCTGCACCTCCGGCCGTTCCTGACCGCCAAATGGCGGATTGGCCAGCACCACGTCGTAACGGTCTTTTTCCTGAATGTCGGCAAGGTTTTCGGTCAGCGTGTTCGTATGGATGATATTCGGCGCTTCAATGCCATGCAGAATCATGTTCATGATGGCGATGACGTAGGCGAGCGACTTCTTTTCCTTGCCGTAAAACGTGCGCGTCTGGAGCGTGGCGAGGTCTTTGGTGGTGAGCTTGCCCTTGGACGTGAGATAAACGAACGATTCGCACAAGAAACCCGCCGAGCCGCACGCTCCGTCGTAAATTTTATCGCCAATCTTCGGCTGCACGACCTGAATGATGGCGCGGATGAGCGGGCGCGGGGTGTAATACTCGCCGCCGTTGCGCCCGGCATTTCCCATGTTTTTGATCTTGGCTTCGTAGAGGTGCGACAACTCGTGCTTCTCGGTCTGGGAGCGGAAGCGCAGTTCGTCAACGTCGTCAATGATCTCGCGCAGATTGTAGCCGCTCTGAATCCTGTTCTTAATCTCGCCGAAAATTTCACCAATCTTGTATTCAACGGTATCTGGTCCACTGGCGCGCTCTTTGAAGCCATGCAAATAGGGAAAAAGTTTTTGATTTACGAAATCGCGTAGGTCGTCGCCGGTCAACGCGGCGTTGTGGTCGAGCTTGCCGTCCTTGCCTTTGGGGGCGGCCCACGTTTCCCAGCGATACGGCTTGTCGAGAATGTAGGAGTATTTTTTGCCTTCGAGTTGGGCTTCCGTGGCTCGGTCCTGTTCCAGCCCGTCGAGATATTTCAGGAACAGCAGCCAGGATGATTGTTCGGTGTAATCGAGTTCTGTGGTGCAGCCGGCTTCTTTACGGAGAACGTCATCAATGTTTTTGAAGGTTTGTTCAAACATGGGTATTGGGCCGCGCGTTGCGACATGGCGCGATTATACAACGAAATTTACCAAACGAGCAAGTTTGTCAGGAAATTTTCCGCCGCACCTTCACTGGCTCGTCGGCGGTTCCTACAATTTTGCGCCGTATCGTCTTTGGTTCGCCTACACCCTGCAAAAATTCAACGGTCATTTTTTGTTCCCGGTCAGCGATTTCTTTCCGAGCCTGATCGCCGGACAAGGCAAACGGCAACTTGGCGTAATGTCGTTCCAGGAATTTTTTGGTCCGCTCTGCCGATGCGGGCATTTTGTGGACTTCGGGCGTCACAATGGAAACCGGCGCGCTCATGCCCACGATGCGGGCGACACCATGACGTTCTTTCTGGTCAAACAGAACGGCCATTGAACGAAATATCTGTTCGTCAAGAGAACGGAACTGCACATGAGCCAGTTCCTTGCCCATGATGGGAATGAGGATGGACGATTGGGATTCCGTTTCGCTTTCGGATTCAGTCCAGGTGCTTGACGTGCCCGACGAGAGGGCCAAAGATTCGCCCCAGGAATTGGCTTCGTCCCGGTCCTCACCGGACGCATAACCGCCGCTGCTCGTGCTGTCGGTG
>DATEGR010000328.1:0-6900 GCA_035279985.1 Verrucomicrobiia bacterium | reverse complement strand
TTTCCGGTGCCGGTGGAGACTTCGTCATTTGTGGCCAGCGTGAATCCCGCAGCCCGAACCTGCAACCATTCGGCTGCCGAACCAGCCGGCGCCTGGGCAAGCAGGCAAAATCCCTCCGCCAGCGCCGGCAAAATTGCGCAGCACATTCCGGATGACAAAATCCCGCCCCAGTTCATATTCACCAGCGGTCCAAAACCTTACCTTCACCTCGTGTTTTGTGTCATCCGAAAAACGCCAAATAACTTGATAAAAATGACAACTTGTCGCAAACACCGTGGACACAACCCCGATCAACTCTCAGAAAGTAACGGCTGTCACCAACGGTTCAGGCTGCGAATGGTTACGGTCGCGCCGGTCAGACCCTCCGACTGCGCCCGAAGCATGATCTTTCCGGATTCGCCTGATTTCGCGCGGACAATCACCAGACCAAGCCCGTTAAAGGCATTTCGACCCTTGGCCTGGAAAGATGCGTGGCTGGTCGGGTCGCCATTACCGGTGGCGACGATTTCACCGGGTCCTTCGATGCTGAATCGGATGGGATTGTCCGCCTGCGGCACCGTCAAACCGTTTCGGTCTTCGACCGTAAGGGTAACAAATGACAAATCCTTCCCGTCGGCGCGAATTCGCAAACGATCGGCTCCCAATGTCAGTCTGGCCGCCGGGCCGGTAGTCTGCACGGTGTCCATCGCCCATTTTTTGCCATTCTTGAAGGTAACAACTTTGAGCGTGCCCGGTTCATAAACCACACTGTCCCACCGGAGCCGATACTCGTACTGGCCCATTTCTTTTCGTCCCAGTGATTTGCCGTTCAGAAACAGCTCGGCTTCATCACCGGAGGTATAGACTTGCACCGGCGTGATTTTTCCCAGTCGGTCCGGCCAATTCCAATTTTGCGGCACAAGGTGCGCCATGGGGAAATCCGGCCGCCAGCGTGATTGATAAAGAAAGAACCGGTCTTTTTTGAATCCGCAGAGGTCGAAGATGCCAAAATAGGAACTGCGCGAGGGCACGGCGATTTTCCCGCCGGCTTTGAGCACCGCGTCCCATTGGGCCTGCACTGCCGGATCCGTGAAGAGCAGCCGGTTGGTGGTATCATGGTCGTAAGGCGTCGGCTCGCCGAGGTAATCGAAACCGCTCCAGACAAATTCCCCGGCCACAAACGGGTTCCGGACCTGGGCCATGAATTCCTCGTCCGGCGGATAACCCCACGCTGGCGCAGCCAGGTCGTAGGACGTCACTTGAAAATCGGCGCGGCCCGATTTCTGGTTGGTGCTGACGGGAAAGAAATATTCGCCGCGCGAACTGACGCAGGAAACGGTTTCGCTGCCGATCAGCGGAAGGTCCGGGTTATGGGTCCGGAATTCTGCATAATCAAACGGCTTGTAATTGAAACCGAAAACGTCCACGACCTTTTGAAACCCGTTCGTGCTGGCGGCAACCGTGTGGAGTGCCATGGTGACCGGGCGGGTGGCATCCTCCTCATGCACAATGCCCGCGAGCGGCTGGCCGAGCTTCCAGCCGTCGGCGTTGTGCTGTTCATAAACCTCGTTGCCCATGCTCCAAAGGATCACGCACGGATGGTTGCGATCCCGGCGAATGAAGGCGCGCAGGTCTTTTTCGTGCCAGTCCGGAAAGAGCAGATGATAATCCCCTGCCCGTTTGGCGAGGGCCCAGCAGTCGAAGGCCTCGTCCATCACCAGAAAGCCCATGCGATCGCACAGGTCAAGCAACTCCGGCTCCGGTGGATTGTGGCTGGTGCGGATGGCGTTGCAGCCCATTTCCCGCAGCAACCCGAGCTGGCGTTGGCGCGCGCGCAGGTTGAACGCCGTGCCCAGCGGGCCGAGATCGCCGTGCAAACATACACCGTGGATGTTCACTCTCTGGCCGTTCAGGAGAAAACCGTTGGTGGCGGTGAACTGAATTGTGCGGATGCCAAAAGGTGTTTCGTAACGATCCAGCAGTTTGCCGTCCCGGTCAATGGAAGTGACGACAACATAACGCTGCGGCTGCTCGAGGCTCCATAGCCGTGGCCGCTTCACGACGATTTGTGAGATGTTAGGAGTCGTATTGTCCGCCGCCAGGTTCAGGCCGCCACTGGTGAGCGAAGCGACCGATTCCCCTCTTCGGCCATCAGACTTTAGTTCGTAAATTTCATTTTTTACCGACACGGTGACCGGAGCGCCGGTATCGTTGACCACATTCACCTGAACGTTCACGGTGGCGGCTGACGGAGTCACTTTTGGCGTAGTGACGAAAGTGCCCCAGTGGCCGACATGCACCGGCCCGGTCTTCACGAACCAGACGTTACGATCGATGCCGGCACCCGGATACCAGCGAGAGGCCTCGGGCGGCGTGTCGAGCCGGATGACGAGGACATTTTCACCGCCAAACTGAATGAACGGCGTCAAATCGAGTTCAAACGAGGCGTAACCGTAAGGCCAGCCGCCGACAAACCGGCCGTTCAACCAGACCTCCGAGTAAGACATGGCCCCGTCGATATCGAGGAAGATTTCCCTGCCCGAATCTGCCGCCGGGATGTCAAAATGTTTCCGGTACCAGACCGGGCCCCAGTATTTCAGCTTGGCCGTTTCGCCGTCGTACTTCTGCTCAAACGGCCCTGCAATCGCCCAGTCGTGGGGCAGATTCACCGGCTGCCAACCGCGGTCGTCAAATCCGGACTGGGTCCAGGCGACATCCGCGCCGGGATTCCCTGGCGGTCTGGCTGCGGGCGGATGGGTGGTGAATTCTACTCCGGTGGCGACGATCCACGGTTTGAGACGGGGATAGCTTAATTCATCACCGATGCCGGCGGGGTCGCCTTTGATGAAATGCCAGCGATCATCCAACATGATTCGTTCCCGCGGCGAGGAATCCGCCTCAGCCAGGCAGGGTCCAAAGAGCCTGACCAGAATCAAAATTCCGAGACTTGTTTGGGCCAGACGAAATCCTGACATGCCCCCAGCGTAATCAGGCGCTGGCGCCGGAGCAAACCAGTTTGGTTTCTCGCCAAGGTACAATTTGCAGATCCGGGTGGGGCGAGCGTCCTCGCCGATTCGTCAGTAATTTCCTGTTCCTTTTGAAACTGCCCACGGACCTTGAACCGCATCTTTGTAGCGCAGGCGTCCGCGCCTGCCGGTTCACCCGGCGTAGGGATGACCGCGCTACGAACCGGTTCCTGGAAAGCCTCGCCCCACCAGATTGTACCAATACCCGGTTTCTTCCTTCTGTTCAAAAAACGATGAAGTTGGTCGGAAAGATTGGACGTGAATTTTTTGAAATGGTAACAAAGGAAATTCTGTGATTGAAAAATGAAAACCGCCGGCCCCATGACCCGTCGTAATGCCCTCAAACTGCTGGGCGGCGCATTGTCCGGTCTGGCCATCACCCGTTCGTGGGCCGCAGACACCTTTCCGCCGGAGAAACCCCGGGAAGCCGTTCCCGGACCCTTCACCGGCACCCGCGAGTCACTGGGAGCTTATCGCTGCCCGGAGTGGTTTCGCGACGCCAAGTTCGGCATCTGGGCGCATTGGGGACCGCAATCCGCGCCCGAGGACGGCGACTGGTATGCGCGTAATCTTTACCTGCAAGGTTCCAAACAATACCAGGACCACCTGGCCCGCTACGGCCATCCGACCCGGTTCGGTTACAAGGACATCATTCCCACCTGGAAGGGCGATCAGTTCGATCCCGAACACCTGGTCGGTCTCTATAAGAAGGCCGGCGCGAAATATTTCATGAGCATGGGCGTACACGTGGACAATTTCGACATGTGGAACTCGAAATATCAGCGGTGGAACGCGGTGAAGATGGGAATCAAACGCGATGTCGTTGGAGAGTTTCGCCAGGCGGCGCAAAAAAACGGCCTCCGATTCGGCGTGAGCGATCATTTGTGGATGGCGTACAAATGGATGTCGGTCGCGCATGCCAGCGACCTGACCGGCCCGTTGGCAGGCGTACCCTACGACGGCATTGATCCGCAATGGAATGATCTCTACGGCGGTTGCCCGGAAATCTATCGCAAATTGCCGTGGGACGAGGACGGCATCCCCGGTTCCTGGAAACGCGAGTGGTTCCGACGCATCCAGGACCTCGTGGATAAGTATCAGCCGGATGTGCTCTACTGCGACGGGCAAATTCCGTTTGAACAATGGGGCCTGGACCTCGTCGCCCATTTTTACAATCAAAACCTCCAACAACACGGCGGCAAGCTGGAGGCGGTCTATACCAGCAAACGCCTGTCGGATTCCGCCACCGGCCTGTGTGTGTTCGACAAGGAACGCGGCGTGGTGGATGGCATCTGGCCGCAACCGTGGCAGACTGAAACCTGCATCGGCCATTGGCATTACGACCGCAACGTGCAATACAAAACGCCCAAGCAAGTCATTGACATGCTGGTGGACGTGGTCAGCCGCAATGGCAACCTCTTGCTCAACTTCCCGCTCAACACCCACGGCGTCCTGGATGACCGGGAACAAAAAATCCTCGCCGCCATCACCACTTGGATGGAAGTCAACCGCGGAGCCATTTATGGGACGCGGCCGTGGCGGACCTTTGGCGAAGGCCCGAACATGGTGAAACCCGAGCCCGGCCAGAAGTACAATGAAACCAACCGGAAGGATTTTACCTTTGAAGACGTGCGATTCACAAAGAAAGGCAAAATCCTTTATGCCTTTTTTATGGGCTGGCCCGAACAACCAGCATTGACCATCGCGGCGCTGGCCACCCGCCGTCCGTTTGTCGCGGGACAAATCCGGCAGGTCAAACTGTTGGGCAGCGATAAGAAATTGTCCTGGAAGCACGACGTCACCGGGCTCACCGTTCAGTTGCCGCCGGACAGACCGTGCGACTACGGTTGCGCGCTGGAAATCGAAGGGCTGGAAACATAACCTGACTATGCGACGCTGTCATTCCGCCGGCAACCCGTTGAAGAACCCGGAAAGCGATGTAGCCGCCGACGTAAGGAGGCGGAATTCGCTCGAATTCTCATCGCTTTATCCGCCTCGTCACCTCGGCAGCTACGTTATGAACGAGCTGCGAGATTTTGGGTTGCGGCAGCCCTCTGCCTCAGTCCAAGCCGCTGGCGCGTCCGCCAGAACTCTTTTCCGGTCCGTGAATAAGATTGTCTGCATCCTGACTTGGCTGTGTTGGTTCCTTTCACCAGCCACGGCGGCCGAGTTCTGGGTTTCGCCTGAGGGCAATGACGGAAATCCAGGCACGCAAGCACAGCCGTTTGCGTCCGTTGCGACCGCTCTGTGGCAGACACGGGAACTGCGGCGGCTGGAAAAAGTGACCGCCAGCGAGCCGGTGCATATCATACTACGAGGCGGGATTTATCCATTGACCAGCCCGTTGCTGGTGCGTTCGGAGGATTCGGGAACTGAAACCAGTCCGACGATTGTCGAGGCCGCGCCCGGAGAGCAGCCCGCCTTGAGCGGCGGCGTCCTGATCACCGGCTGGAAAAAGGCGAGTGTGGCAGTGCCCGGTTTGGCGAAGACAGCCCAAGGCAACGTTTGGGTGGCGGACGCGCCAACTTTCGGCGGACGAATGTTGGAATTTCGCCAGCTTTGGGTGAATGGCCGGAAAGCCATTCGCGCCCGCGAGCCGAACGGCGATATGCTGGACCGCCTGGTGGCCTGGGATGCGAAAAGGCAGGAGGCGTGGATTCCGGCGAGCGCCGTTGCGAAAATTCAGGATGCCTCCCGGATGGAGATGGTTGTTGATCAGGTTTGGGAGATCGCGATGCTCCGGGTCAAATCGCTGCATCTCGACGGCGACCGGGTGTGTCTCACCTTTCAACAACCTGAGAGTAAACTTGAATTCGATCATCCTTGGCCGCCGGTGATCGTGACCACCAACTATCAAGCACCGTTTTTTTTGGCCAACGCGATAGAGTTTTTGGACCAGCCCGGTGAGTGGTTTGAGGATATTTCGGCCGGAAGGATTTTTTACTGGCCGCGACCGGACGAAGACTTGACGCAGGCGAGTGTCATCGCGCCTGCCGTGGAAACACTCGTGCAGGTAACGGGTTCACTGGATCGGCCGGTGGCCAACGTGCATTTTAAAGGTGTCACGTTTGAATATGCAACGTGGTTGCGACCATCCGAGGCGGGCGATGTTCCGCTTCAAGCCGGGATGTATTTTCTGGACGCCCACCGGCTGAAACCAAAAGGAACAGCGTATCATCCCGGTCTCGACAACCAGGCATGGATTGGCCGGCCGCCGGCGGGCGTGTCGGTGAAAGACGCGAATCACGTTGAGTTTGAGCGTTGCCGATTCGAACGCATGGCCGCCGCCGGTCTGGATTTTCAATCCGGCACGCATGACGATCTGATCCAGGGCTGTGTGTTCCGCGATCTCGGCGGCAATGGCGTTCAGATGGGCAAATTTTCCGATGCCGGTGTGGAAACGCACGTTCCTTACAATCCGAAAGATGAGCGGGTCATCTGCACGCACGAGAAAATCCGCGACAACCTGGTGACCGATTGCGGCACTGAGGATTGGGGAAGCGTGGGTATTTGCGTCGGGTACGGCCGGGAAATTGCCATCGAGCACAATGAAGTCTGCGACCTGCCCTACACCGGCATCAGCGTCGGCTGGGGTTGGAACAAAGCGGCCAATTGCATGAAAGACAACCGAATCGTTGCCAACCACGTCCATCATGTGGCCACGCGCCTGGGCGACACGGCGGGCATCTACACGCTTTCGGCGCAGCCGGGCACGGTCGTCCGCGAAAATTCCATCCACGACATCAAACTGAGCGCGTACGTCCCTGATCCGGACCATTGGTTTTACCTCTATCTCGACGAAGGTTCGTCGTTCATCACGGTGAAGGATAACTGGTGTCCTTCGGAAAAATTCCTGAAAAACGCGAACGGCCCGGACAACGATTGGGAAAACAAC